>JBPCSY010000287.1:0-6491 GCA_051006695.1 Candidatus Nanopelagicales bacterium | reverse complement strand
ATGCCGAGTCGTTCACGAGTGCCGAGCATCTCGCCGAGATCCAGGCCGAGGCTCAGCAGATCGTTACCGCTGCGATCAGCTGAGCAAATCAGGGCGATTGGCACGGGTGCGCTCGAGAGCTTGCTCGCGGCGCCACGCGGCAACATTCGCGTGATGACCGCTGAGCAGCACGTCGGGCACGCTTTCACCGCGCCACTCAAGTGGCTTGGTGAACACCGGGCCTTCGAGCAGGCTCTCCATCGCACCGGCAGCGAATGAGTCATCGACAGCGCTCTCATGGTTACCCAGCACTCCGGGGATCAGCCTCGCGACTGCCTCCACCATGACCATCGCCGCTACCTCGCCACCCGCGAGCACGTAGTCGCCAATCGAGAGCTCACTGACACCTGACCAGTCATCGCGGCCCGCGTAATGGCGCATGACTCGTGAGTCGATGCCTTCGTAGCGACCGCAGGCGAAGACAAGCCACGAGTCGGCAGAGAGGGTTTGCGCGGCAGCCTGCGAAAACGAGGTGCCGGAGGGAGTGGGGACAACGAGCCGAGGCGAGATTCCGGGATCGCTTGCGCGAATGAAGTCGAGAGCCTCGCCCCAGGGCTGAGGTGACATCACCATTCCCGGTCCACCGCCATAGGGCGTGTCATCGACGGTGTTGTGCCGATCATGGGTGAACTCGCGCAGATCGTGCACGCGCAGGTCAATCACGCCCGCATCAATCGACTTCCCGACCAATGACAGGCGAAGGGGCTCGAGATAGTCAGGGAAGATCGTGACGATGTCGATGCGCATCAGTCGTCCAGTAGGCCCGGCGGAGGGGTGATGGTGATGCGACGGGCCTTGATGTCGACGGTCGGGACGATCTCGCTCACGAAGGGAATCAGCACCTCGCGACCGTCGAGGGTCTGCACCGAGAGCAGCTCCTGACTCGGAAGATGAATGACATCGACCACTGTGCCGATCGCTGCACCATCAGCCAGGTGCACGGCGCAATCTACGAGCGCGCTGTCGTAGTACTCGTCGGGGTCCTCGGGAGTCTCATCATCGCTGCGCTCGACCTCGAGAAGAACGTTGCGCAGTTCCTCGGCCTCGTTACGAGTCTCGACGCCCTCAAAGGCTAGAAGAATGCGCCCCGAGTGCCAGTGCAGGCTCTCGACCACCAGCGCCTTGCGCGGATGATCGATGAGCAGCACGGCACCCGGGGCGAATCGCACCTCAGGTTCGTCGGTACGCGGCTCGACCGTGACTTCTCCACGGATCCCATGGGGACGGCCGATGCGCCCGACGACGACGCGCAAGGCTAACGCTCTGCGGCGTCGAGGAAATCAATACGGACACCGCGACCATTGTTCAGCGCGGTGACGACCGTGCGCAGCGCTGAAGCGGTGCGTCCGGCGCGGCCGATAACTCGGCCCATATCCTCAGGATTCACGCGAACGTCGAGGCACTTGCCGCGACGCTGGTTCTTCTCCGTGACGGAGACGTCCTCGGGATGATCGACGATCCCCTGCACCAGATGACGCAGAGCCTCCTCGAGCATTATTCGGCAGCCTCGGTTGCAGCCTCTTCGGCAGCGTTCTCGATTGCCTCGACTGCGGCCTCATCGGAGGCAACTGCCTCTGCGGCGGCTTCCTCGGCGACAGCGGCCTCAACAACAGCCTCGACTGCGACAGCCTCAGCCACGATCTCCGCGGTGGTGGGCTCCGCGGTGGTGGGCTCCGCGGCAACTACCGGCTTTGGCTTCTTGACCGGGGTCTTCGGCTCGTTGGCGGCGTCAGCGACTGCGGCCTCGAAGGTGACCAGCTTGCTCACCTTGGGCTCGGCCACGCGCAGCGTGCCCTCGGCACCCGGCAGGCCCTTGAACTTCTGCCAGTCGCCGGTGACCTTGAGGATGGCGGTGACTGCCTCGGTTGGCTGTGCACCAACGCCGAGCCAGTACTGCACGCGCTCGGAATCGACCTTGATGATGCTGGGGTCGAACATCGGCTGGTAGATGCCGATCTCCTCGATGGCACGGCCATTGCGTGCGGTGCGCGAATCAGCGATCACGATGCGGTACTGCGGTGCATGGATCTTTCCAATGCGCTTGAGCTTGATCTTTACGGCCACGGTGGGCTTTCTCCTGTTTTTAGGGGCGGAACGCGCACTCAGCAGCGTGGGGACACTGCCTCGTGCGAAGACCTTGTGGACTGCCGCGTCGGAAGGATAGAGGGCCAACCGGGCGGCAAGACCCGCTCATTCTGCCAGATCCGGCAGGGCTCGGTGACCACGGCCCTGGCGGGACCGCCCTCTGGGCAGGCCTAGGCCTAGCCCAGGAGCTTCTTGAGCTCAGGAGGCAACTCGAGATCAGCGGGATCAAAGGCCGGGGTGTCGTCCCCGATTCCCAGCATGGAGCCTGTGCCGCCGCCCACGGGAGCACCGGACTCTTCGATGGCCCGCTTGGCGGGGTTGCCCGACCGGCCCTTCTTGGCCTTGGGGGCCGACGACTTGCCCTTGGACTTCTTGCTACCCCCGCCGAAGCCGGGCATCCCGGGCATGCCGGGCATGCCGCCGCCCTTGCCCATCTGCTTCATCATCTTCTGCGCCTGGACGAAGCGGTCGACGAGCCCGTTGACCTCAGTCACGGTGACGCCGGCGCCCTTGGCGATGCGGGACCGGCGTGAGCCGTTGAGAACCTTGACGTCGTGGCGTTCGGCCGGGGTCATCGACTGGATGATGGCGGCGATACGGTCAATATCGCGATCATCGATCTGGTCGAGCTGGGCCTTCATGTCGCCCATGCCCGGCAGCATGCCCATGATCTTGCCGAGGCTGCCCATCTTCTTGATCGACTGCATCTGCTTGAGGAAGTCATCAAGGGTGAAATCCTCACCCTTGGACATCTTCGCGGCCATGCGCTCGGTCTCTTGGGCATCGAAGGCCTTCTCGGCCTGCTCGATCAAGGTGAGCATGTCGCCCATGTCGAGGATCCGCGAGGCCATGCGATCGGGGTGGAAGACCTCGAAGTCGGTGAGCTTCTCGCCGACGGACGCGAACATGATCGGGCGTCCGGTGACGCCCTTGACCGACAGCGCGGCACCACCGCGAGCATCGCCGTCGAGCTTGGTCAGGACAACGCCGTCGAAGCCCACGCCGGAGAGGAACTCCTCGGCAGTGCGCACGGCGTCTTGGCCGATCATTGCGTCAATGACGAGCAGGGTGTCGTCGGGCTGGGCGGCATCGCGCACATCGCGCAGCTGCTGCATGAGATCAGCGTCGATCGAGAGCCGACCCGCGGTGTCGACGATCACGTAGTCGTGCAGCTTCTGCTCGGCGTACACCTTGGCCTGTCGAGTGACCTCGACCGGATTTCCGACGCCATTGCCAGGCTCGGGCGCGAAGATCGCCACGCCTGCCTGGCCCGCGATCACCTTCAACTGATCCACGGCATTCGGGCGCTGGAGATCGGCGGCGACGAGAAGCGGAGTGTGACCCTCACTCTTGAGCTGAAGTGCCAACTTGCCGGCGAGCGTGGTCTTGCCTGCACCCTGAAGGCCTGCGAGCAAGATGACCGTGGGCGGATTCTTTGCCTGTCGGAGGGCACGCGTCTCGCCGCCCAGCACCGTGACAAGTTCGTCGTGGACGATCTTGATGACCTGCTGCGCCGGGTTCAGTGCACCCGAGACCTCCACACCGAGCGCGCGCTCCTTGACGGCGGCGCAGAACTCCCGCACGACCGGTAAGGCAACGTCAGCCTCGAGCAGGGCCGTGCGAATGTCGCGCACCGTGGCGTCGACATCGGCCTCGGAGAGACGACCCTTGCCGCGCAGACCCTTGAAGGTCGTCGCCAGCCGGTCGGAGAGATTAGCGAACACGTCGTTAAGGCTACTGGTTACGCCAGCGCCGACTGAACCGTGACCTTCACTGCTGCCGCATGGTCCGCCGAGAGGGGCTCCCCCAGCCGATCCACGAGGAAGAACACGTCGACCACGTCGGAGCCCAGGGTGGCGACCTTGGCTCCGACGATGGCGGCATCGGCCGAGGCCACGGCCCCCGTCACTCGGTGCAGCAGCCCCGGAGCGTCATGGGAGCGCACTTCAAGAATCGTTGTGCTCTCACTCGCACCGATCGCGATGTCGACCCTGTGCTGCGGATGATCGAACTTTTCCGATGACGCGTAGGCCGCATCACGCTTGGCGATCTTCTCCGCGATGTCGTACGTGCCGTCAAGAGCGCGCTTAATGTCATCGGCCACCTGCTCGACACGAGGTGGATCGCCGTACAGGGGTCGCACAGTCCAGACCTGAAGTGCACGGTCGGCCAAGGTCGTCACCTTCGCTGCGCGGACCTGCAGGCGATGGAGGGAGAGAACGCCGGCGACCAGGGAGAGCAGGCCCACACGATCAGGTGCGGCCACAGTGAGCGTGCATTCGTCTTCTAGCTGGTCCATTGTCACGTGCACTCCTGACATGCCCGCCAGTGCGAGCTGCTCAGGCGTCAGTGCCGGCGGCTCAGGGTGAGGGGTGCCGGCCAGGGCTGCGTGGCTTCGCTTCACGAGGTCAATGATGAGATTGCGGCGCCAGTCACTCCACGCAGCCGGTCCGGTAGCCATCGAATCCGCCTCGACCAGGGCATTCATCAGGTCAAGTAGTTCATGGCTATCGAGGACGTCCGTCACTGTCGCAATGGTCGCCGGATCATCAAGATCGCGGCGGGTGGCAGTGTCAGGAAGCACCAGGTGGTGGCGCACTAACGCCACGATGACCGCCGTGTCGTCATCGTCGAAGCCGAGCATCAGGCAAAGCTGGCCCGCGATCTCCGCACCCACAATGCTGTGATCACCCGGACGACCCTTCCCGATGTCATGCAGGAGAGCAGCGACCAGAAGGAGGTCGGGGCGCTCCACACTTCGAGTCAGGGCACTTGCCTGAACTACAGTCTCGACGAGGTGTCGGTCAACCGTGAATCGATGAATTGCATTGCGCTGCGGAGCCGAGCGAATGACCTCCCATCCAGGAATCAACGACGAGATCAGGCCCACTTGATCCAGGGCCTCCCACACCGTGATGGTGGGCGCACCGGCGCCGAGCAAGGAGATGAAGGCCTCGCGGCCCGAACGAGGCCAGGGCACGGGAATGGGTGCCGATTCGCGCGCGAGCCTGTCGACCGTGTGCTGAGCCAGAGGCACACCGGCCTGCGCAGCTGCCGCGGCCGCACGCAGGACGAGAGTCGGATCGCGATCGGGTCGCGCATCGGCGGCAAGTACTACCTCGCCGTCCTGCACGACCACGCCGTCGGCAAGCGGGAGTCGCTCCCAACCGCTACTGCGCTTGACCGGCCGGAAGGAAATCCGCGGTGCACGACGCGTCAGGCGAGTCACCCTGTGCCAGGTGGTGTCAGAGGCGTAGGCGATTGAGCGCGCTGCCGCATAAACCTCGCGCAGCAGATGATCATCGGAGCCGAGGTCGAGTGCCTCGGCAACGGCGGCCTGCTCCTGCAGCAGCAACATGTCACCGCTCCTGCCGGAGACCCAGTGCAAGGCGTCTCGCGCATTGAGCAGGAATTCGACGGACGTCTGCCACGACGAATGAGGAATGTCTGTGAGCCAGGACGCAGCGATCGCGCGGATGACGGTGGCCTCGCGCAGTCCGCCGTAGGCCTCCTTGAGATCAGGCTCAAGCACGTGCGCCAGCTCACCGAACCGCTCGCGACGGCTGTCGACCAATTCGCGCAGATCCGGAAGTCGTCGGCTGGCCATTGCGCGCCAGTCGCTGAAGACGGCCTTCTTCAGCTGCTCGGCAAGTTCGGGTGGACCGGCGATCACGCGGGCATCCATCAGGCCAAGCACCACCTTGACGTCCTCGCTCGCAAGCCGGCGCGCTTCTGCCACCGTGCGCACACTGTGATCCAGGGAGACGCCGGAATCCCAGATCGGGTACCAGAGAGCGTCGGCAACCGCGGCCGCGCGACGGGAATCGGTGCGATGAAGCAGGAGCAGATCGAGATCGCTGCCGGGCGCGAGCTCGGATCTGCCATGACCGCCCACAGCGACCAGTGCAGTGTCGGCACCCGCGGTCGCATCAGCCGCGGCGAAGAGCTCGCGCAGCCAGTCATCGGTCAGCCTGGTAAGCGCAATCCGTCGTGCCCGGCCGGATTGGCCCGGGCGGCGGTTAAGCACGCCGCGCGCGGCTGCGAATTCAGCGGTCACTTAGATCGCTTCTTGCCCTCGTTCGCCGGTACGAACACGCACGACGCTGTCGACCGGGACGACCCAGACCTTTCCATCTCCGATGCGACCGGTCTGGGCGGCGCCCACGATCGCATCGACGACAGCGTCAGCATTCTCATCATCGACGAGAACCTCGACGCGCACCTTCGGTACGAGGTCAACGGTGTACTCCGCGCCTCGGTAGACCTCGGTGTGACCACGCTGGCGTCCGAAGCCCGAAGCCTCCGACACGGTCAGGCCCGTGATGCCCTTGCCCTCAAGTGCACCCTTGACGTCTTCGAGCTTGAAC
>JBPCSY010000286.1:0-4182 GCA_051006695.1 Candidatus Nanopelagicales bacterium | reverse complement strand
CCCGCGTGACCAACGTCCATGGGCAGAACACCTAGGCTGAGGGAATGCACCTCTACGACACCAAGGCCAAGTCCGTGGTGCCGATCGTGCCCGCCCGCGCCGGGGCCCTGAGCATCTACGCCTGCGGGCCGACCGTCTATCGCGACGCCCATGTGGGCAATATGCGCACCTTCTTGCTGCCCGACCTGATTCGACGCGCGGCTGAGGCCGAGGGCCTGCAGTTGCGGCTGGTGCAGAACATCACCGATGTGGGGCACATGGCCGATGACACCGGTCTCGGCGCCAATGAAGGCGCAGCTGACTCACTCGGATCCATAGACGAGGGCCAGGGTGACGGCGAGGACAAGGTGCTGGCCCAGGCAGCCCGGGAGGGCCGCGGTGCGCTGGCCGTCGCACGTGCATATGAGGACGCCTTTCACCGCGATCTGGCCCTGCTCAATATCTACCCCGCTGACGAGTACCCGCGGGCCAGTGAGTCGATTCCGCTGATGATCGATCTCATCAGCACACTCATCGCCTCCGGACACGCCTATGTCGGCGGCGATGGCTCGGTGTTCTTCGATGCGCGCAGCTTCCCGCAGTACGGCGAGCTCAGCGGCAACAAGCTCGACCAACTCCGACCGGGCCATCGCTTCGATGGCGGCGTCGATGACTCCAAGCGCTTCCATGCCGACTGGGCACTGTGGAAGAAGGCAGGCCCGACTCGCACCCAGTTGGTCTGGGACACCCCGTGGGGCGCGGGCTTCCCCGGCTGGCATACCGAGTGCAGTGCAATGAGCCTGAGCCTGCTCGGCGACACCATCGACATCCATACCGGCGGAATCGACCTGCGCTTCCCGCACCACGAGGATGAGCGCGCGCAGAGCAATTGCGCTACCGGCACCGAAGTCGTGCGCCATTGGGTGCACGGCGAACATCTCTTGTTCGAGGGTCGCAAGATGAGCAAGTCGACCGGCAACGTCGTTCTCGTCAGCGATGTGATCGCACGCGGATTCGATCCGCTGGCCCTGCGTCTTGCCTTCATGTCGAATCGCTATCGCCAGCAGCTCAATCTCACCTGGGAATCCATCACGGCCGCCGACACGACCATTCGCCGCTGGCGTGAACGCGTGGCGCAGTGGGCCACAGGTCCGTCAGCTGCTCTGTCCCCGGAGCATCTCGATGCGATGAAGGCTGCATTTGCTGACGATCTCGACACCCCGCGTGCGATCACCGTGCTGCGCGAGCTTGAGAAGGACTCATCAGTCTCAGACGGCACGAAGCTCGAGACCTTCCTCGCCGCCGATCGACTACTCGGGCTTGATCTCGCGCGCGATATCGGCAAGGCACCGGTTGTGGTCGAGCTCAGCGATGAGGCAGCCGAACTGCTCGAACGTCGTCGCATCGCACGGGCCGAGAAGCAGTGGGCCCTGAGCGATCAGCTGCGCGATGAACTCGCGGCGCTTGGCCTCATCGTGACAGACACCTCCGACGGCCAGGTGATTGCGACTTCGTAGTCGCACGCCCTTGGCTGCGGCTACGACGCTGTCGGCGTCGCCTTGGGGCTGGCCTTCGCCGATGCCTTGTCCGAGGGCTTCTTGCCGGGCTTCTTGCTCGGCTTCACCGGAGCACTCGACTCCTGAATCGGCGCCCCATCGCCGCTGGCCGCAGCAGAGGCCTTGGGCTTGCCCGACGCCGCTGAGTCGGAACCACTCGGCTTTGCACCGGGCTTGCCCGACGTGGACGCAGCAGGGGCGCACGTGGCCTTTGCCTTCGGCTTCGAGCTTGGCTTCGGCAGCTCGCCGTCCTTGCATTCCGGCAACGGCTTGGGCTTCTTGCCGCAGATGACCTTTGGCGCGGGGCGGTAAGCGGTACTGATCGTCTCGCGCTTGACCTCGGCACCATCCTTGTAGAACACGCGATCAACGTTGATGTCGAAGCCTTCCGAGCCGTCCTGGCCCAGGCACTTCTCCGACTTGTCGTAGATCGTCGCAAAGGGCTTGATGTTCGTGCGCGGACCGAACTCTGCCTTGATGTTGTCGTAGACCTTGGTGCTCCAGAAGTTCACCGTCATCGAGGTGTTGCTCATCTTCGTGGTGATGAAGACGCCATACGGGCTCGTGTTCGTGAAACTCATGTCGAACAGGCCCCAGCCGACCGTGGCTTCAAGACCTGCCTGATAGCGCGAAATGTAGATCGAGTGCGCCTGCACGTGATCGGGCTCCATGCCTGCGAAGAATGCACCCGTCCAGACCGTGGTGGCCGAGGCGGAAACTCCGCCGCCGAGATCCTCGGCGAACACTCCGCCAGGACCAATCAGGAATCCGACGGTGTAACCGTTCTTCTCAGTGCGCTCCTTGATGGTGTCGTTCAGGGAGAACGTCTCGCCCGGCAGGAGAAGGGTGCCGTTGACGTACTTCGCTGCCTGCCCGATGTTCTGCACTCGGTACGCGGCGTAGGGGAAATTCTGCGTGAAGGTCGAAATCCGCTCGGTGACGCCGAGCGCTTGTGCCTGCTCAGTCGAGAGCTCGGGCTCGCGCACTCCCATCGTCACCATGACCGAGCGATTGGGCTCCGGGTTCCCGATCACCGTGAGCACCTTGGAGGACAGTTCCTCGTCGGAGACGCCATTTCCGACGACGGACGGCACCACGACCGGCTTGCCCTTGACGATCTTGAAGGTCGCGTTACGACCCTTTGTCTCGACATCCTTGAGCTGCTTGGCGATCGCATCGTGCAGCACCGCACCGTTGAGCGATGGAACGAAGCGATCGCCCTCCGGGGTGAAGTTCAGTGCGTGAGCGATTGCGGCGGGAGGAATCGAGGCCACCGTGCCTGCAGCATCGACCTGAACGGGCGCGCTCACGGCGGTGCGGGCGAAGGCCTTCGCCTCATCAACTGCCGCCGCGGAGATCATCGGCTCCGCAGTGGCGATCGGTGCGGCAATCGGCTTGCGCGGCAGCATGAAGGCCTCGGTGAGCCTTGTCTGCATCGCCGACCGGTCGAGCACCAGCCCGGGAGTTCCCGGTTCGACCTTGGTGCCCTTCTTCGACACGCTGATCGTCGGCTCGATCGCCGGCTCGTCGAAGGTGTCGGCGAGCTGTGCGACCTGCGAGCCGAGCTTCGCCGAGTCGACAGTGATCACCGGGTCGAGTTGATGAGTGCCCGCCAGGCTGCCGATCATCGCGAAGGGGTTCAGGGTACGACCCGACGCCTGCTCGACGGTGGCGGCGGCATCGAAGCCCAGCCCTGCCGCGACCGGATCGACCTGCAGCTGCTGCTCTCCCAACCGCACCTTCAGCGGCTTGGTCGCCAGGGTTCCGACGGAGTCCTCGAGAGTGGCAATGGCCTCCTCGCGCGAGAGTCCGCCGATATTGACGCCGTTGACCGTCGTTCCTGAGCGCACGCCTCCACCGGTCACCACGATGGCGGCGACATATAGGGCGATGAGTACGGCTACGGCGGCAAGGCCGAGGAGAATCAGTTTGCGTGCGGCATCAGATGCGGGCAACTGCCAGCGATGCTCGGTCACGGATGGGTCTCCTGAGTGCACATACCTGCCGACGGTCGCCGACTCACCATGGTAGGCCGAGGGTCGATGGATTCGACAAGTCCGACTCGCCCTGGGCTCGGTGATTGATCACGCAGAGTGGGCTGAGGGCACTGCGCGTCGGCGCAGCGGCACCGGAATCGTCGCAGTCGCTGTCGCGACAACGACACCGCCGATCAGGTAGAACATCTGACGACCGCCGCCCGAGAGCGCGACACTTCCGCCCGGCGACTCGGAACTCAGATAAATCGTCATGGCCAGCCAGCCGAGGAAGGCCGCTGATCCGGACCATCGAGTCATGGCCAGCCAGGCGGCACCGCGCACGGTGAGCACGAGTACCAGGAGCGAGAGCAGGGTTCCCCACGGGATGACCGCGTAGCCCCAGGGTGAATCCCAGACGTAGCGCATCGCCTGCACGTACGCACCGAGAGCGCCGACCACCAGGCCGGCGAGCAGGCCCACGAGCGCCAGGCTCGGCCGTCGCCTGGGCAGTACTTCCTCGGTCGCGGCCTGCGGATCGGTCATCAGGCGGGGATCCCCGCGAAGAGATCACCCTCGAGCCCGGCGGAATTGCGCGACTCACCGATCTCGCCGAGTGCGAGGCGGTAGTACTCGGAGGCGAAGGCCTCCGCGCCAATACCGTCGGCAAGTGC
>JBPCSY010000285.1:0-3939 GCA_051006695.1 Candidatus Nanopelagicales bacterium | reverse complement strand
TCTCGATACTGCGGTGCAGAGTGTTGATCCCGCTGTCGAGCAGCAGGCCATTGACGCCCTGATCACCTGGCGCGCACAGCGTGATCAGGTGGCCGTCGATGAGGCGCTGGCTCGGCTCGCAGCGGAGGCAGCCACCGAGACCAACCTCATGGAGGCCACCCTTGCGTGCGCCCGTGCAGGCGTCACCACCGGTGAGTGGGCCGGGGTGCTGCGTGAAGTATTCGGTGAGTACCGGGCACCCACGGGAATCTCGGCTGCGCTCACCTCTCCGCCGAGCTCCGAGGCGCTTGCCGAGGTGCGCGCCGAGGTTCAGGCCGTCGCGGCAGCCAAGGGCGCCCCTCTGCGCTTCCTGGTCGGCAAGCCCGGCCTCGACGGTCACTCCAACGGAGCGGAGCAGATTGCCGTGCGAGCGCGCGACGCTGGCTTCGAGGTCATCTATCAGGGGATCCGCTTGACGCCCGAGCAGATCGTGGCAGCGGCGATTGCCGAGGATGTCGACGTCATCGGCCTGTCGATCCTGTCCGGCTCGCACCGTGCGCTCGTGCCGGATGTGCTCGACGGTCTCGCGGCGGCAGGAGTCTCGGATATCCCCGTCATAGTCGGCGGGATCATCCCCGAGGCTGACGCTGCGTGGTTGAAGTCCAAGGGAGTTGCCGCCGTGTTCACCCCTAAGGACTACGACGCGACCGCGATCATGCGCCGAGTGCTCCAGGTGATCATGGACGCAACGCCTGCTCACGCAGGCTGAGCCGGCCCCTAGGCTTCTGGGATGCGCATCGTCATCGCCCGCTGCACGGTCAATTACGTGGGTCGACTCACCGCGCACCTGCCGGAAGCTACTCGCGTCATCATGATGAAGGCTGATGGTTCGGTGCTCATTCATTCAGATGGCGGCTCATACAAGCCGCTGAACTGGATGAGTCCCCCCTGCACGACGCGCATCTCGGTTGATGACACTCCGGATGACGTCGCCGAGGTGTGGACAGTGGAGAACAAAGCGGGGGAGCAGCTCGTCATCCACGTGCACGAGACCTTCGGCGAGACAGTGCACGAGCTCGGGCAGGACCCTGGCCTGATCAAGGACGGTGTCGAGGCCCACCTCCAGCAGCTGCTCGCGACTCACGTCACCGTGCTCGGTGACGACTGGAGCCTGGTGCGCCGGGAGTTCCCGACAGCTATCGGTCCCGTTGACCTCCTGTGCAAGGACGCCAGGGGCGGCACTGTCGCGGTCGAGATCAAGCGACGGGGCGAGATCGACGGCGTCGAGCAGCTCACCCGCTATCTCGAGTTGCTCAATCGCGACCCGATCCTGGCCCCCGTGAGCGGTATCTTCGCCGCCCAGGAGATCAAGCCACAGGCACGTACTCTGGCGGAGGATCGCGGCATCCGCTGCGTCGTCCTCGACTATGACGCTCTCAAGGGCACTGATGATCCCGGGCTCCGGCTCTTCTGAGCCAGTGGAAGGATGGCTCCATGACGCATGAGATCAGCACTGTCGGAGTCATCGGTCTGGGCACCATGGGTGCCGGCATCGCCGAGGTGATCGCGCGCAGTGGCTACCGCGTCGTTGCCATTGAGATGACCGATCAGACGCTTGCGAATGGCCGCGCCCATGTCGAGGGATCGACCTCCAGGGCGCTCAAGCGCGGCAAGATCACCGAGGAGGATCGCGATTCCTTGCTCGGTCGCATTACCTTCACCACGCACCTGGGCGACCTATCGCAGGCAGACCTCGTCATCGAGGCGATTCCCGAGCGACTCGAGCTCAAGCGTGAGCTGTTCTCCAAGCTCGACGACATCACTCCGGCCCACGCCATCCTCGCGTCGAATACCTCGTCACTCTCGGTCACCGATATCTCCGTCGCGACCAAGCGTCCGGCACAGGTCGTGGGGCTGCACTTCTTCAACCCCGCGCCTGTTCAGGCCTTCGTCGAGGTCGTGCGCACGGTGATCTCCGACGACTCGGTCATCGAGTCCGTCGTGGCGTTCGCCGAGTCGCTGGGAAAGAAGCCGGTCGTGATCGGCGACAAGGCCGGCTTCATCGCCAATGCTCTTCTCTTCGGCTATCTCAATCACGCCGTGTCGATGTTCGAGCAGAAGTACGCCACGCGCGAGGACATCGACGACGCTATGCGCCTCGGCTGCGGCTACCCGATGGGTCCGCTGGCGCTGGTCGATCTCATCGGTCTCGACACCTCGTACGAGATTCTCGACACGATGTACAAGCAGGGCCGCGACCGACTGCATGCGCCATCGCCGATCCTCAAGCAGATGGTCACGGCCGGCCTGCGCGGTCGCAAAAGCGGTCGTGGCTTCTACACCTACGAGGCACCGAACTCTCCTGTTGTCGTCCCCGACGGGCTGACTCCCATCGAGGCCGGAGAGGTCGCCGGCGTGCGATCGCTCGAGTCGGTGGGGCTGGTGGGCACCGGAACGATGGCCGCCGGCATTGCCGAAGTCATCGCCAAGGCGGGTAAGCAGGTCGTGATCGTGGGCCGCTCCGATGCCAGTGCGAAGCGCGTGCGTGCCACCATCGAGAACAGCACAGCCAACGCTGTCGACAAGGGCAAACTCGATGCCGCTGATCGCGATGCGGCATTGGCGCGAATCAGCATCAGCACTCAGCTCAGTGCCCTCGCGGGATGCGACCTGGTGATCGAGTGCATCGTCGAGGAGGCGGAGCCGAAGCTGGCCCTCTTCCACGAGCTTGACACCGTCTGCCGCACGGGAGCGATCCTGGCCACCACCACCTCGAGCCTTCCGGTGGTCGATCTCGCTGCCGCGACCTCCCGACCGGGAGACGTCATCGGCATCCACTTCTTCAACCCCGCACCGGTGATGAAGCTCGTCGAGATCGTCACGACGGTGGCCACTCGCACGCAGACCCTCGACACCGCCACGGCATTCGTCACCGAGCTCGAGAAGCATCCCGTGGTCTGCGGTGACCGAGCCGGTTTCATTGTCAATGCGCTGCTTTTCCCGTATCTCAATGACGCCATTCGCATGGTCGAGGTCAACTACGCCTCGACCGACGACATTGATCTTGCGATGAAGCGCGGCTGCGGTCTGCCCATGGGTCCATTCGAGCTGCTCGACACGGTGGGTCTTGACGTCGCCCTGGAGATCCAGCGCACTCTTTACCTCGAATTCCGCGAGCCCGGCTTCGCGCCTGCGCCGCGCCTGGAGCACCTGGTGACCGCCGGATACCTCGGGCGCAAGACCGGTCGAGGCTTCCGCATCTACGAGAGCTAGTCGTGGGACGCAAGAATCGCCGCATCAATGATGGTCGTGATGATGATCGGCCGCTCAATCCCCTGGGCGGGCAGCGGCGCGAGAGCCATCCCGATGGTGACTGGTATGTCAGGCAGATCAGCGGAGCCTCATCCGACAAGGACTATCGCTGCCCGGGTTGTGATCAAATCGTGCCGGCCGGAACACCCCATGTCGTGGCCTGGTCAGCTGATGACCCGATTGGCCTTGAGCATCGACGGCATTGGCATAAGCCGTGCTGGACTGCCCGGAATAATCGAGGTCCGCGCACGATGCGCTCGTCAGGAGCTCCGCGCTACTGAGCCTGTCCACTCGGTCCGGGCACCGGAGTCGGGGTCGCGGCGCTGACGGCCGCTGCCTGCTTGAGCAGGTTCGCGTATGCCCTGGCGCCTGCTCCGGTCAGGTGGATGCCGTCGGACACGAAATACTCAGGATGACCTTCCGAGGCAGTCTTCCAGTCAGCGATCACCGCGTTCGGGTAGTCGGGAACGACAGTGGTAATCGCCTCGTTGTTGGCGTCATTCCATGAGCGCGGAACGTTGTCGTTCACGACAACCACGCGCTTCCTGTCCGCGAGCAGGTCGAGGATCTCGCGCATCATCGACTCGGGGATGACTCCGTTCGTGCCCGGATGAAGAACCACCGTGTCGGCGAGCAGGCCTGCAGCTC
>JBPCSY010000284.1:0-3605 GCA_051006695.1 Candidatus Nanopelagicales bacterium | reverse complement strand
GCCAGGCGCTGCAGCTCGCGCTGTCGTGGGCGAAGGGCATCGGCGGCACCCGGGCCGGTGTCATCAAGACCACCTTCACCGAGGAGACCGAGACCGACCTGTTCGGCGAGCAGGCCGTGCTGTGCGGTGGCGCCTCGCAGCTCGTCATGTACGGGTTCGAGACCCTCGTCGAGGCCGGCTACCAGCCCGAGGTCGCCTACTTCGAGTGCCTCCACGAGCTGAAGCTGATCGTCGACCTGATGTACGAGGGCGGCATCGCCAAGCAGCGCTGGTCGGTCTCCGACACCGCGGAGTACGGCGACTACGTCTCCGGCCCCCGGGTCATCGACCCGAGCGTCAAGGAGAACATGAAGGCCGTTCTCGCCGACATCCAGAACGGGACCTTTGCCGAGCGCTTCGTCAACGACCAGCTCTCCGGCGCCAAGGAGTTCAAGGAGCTGCGCGCCAAGGGCGAGAAGCACCAGATCGAGGGCGTCGGACGCGAGCTTCGCAAGCTGATGAGCTGGGTCGAGAACAAGAACGACGACTATGTCGAGGGCACCGCAGCCCGCTAGCGCTTCCCGAAGAGCCCGCCGGAATCCGGCGGGCTCTTCGCATGTTCGACGGTCTCCGCCGCGGGGGAGGTGACCTCCTTCACAGCACGGGCTGTGCGGTCGGCGTCCCTCACGGCCCCCGATAGGATTCCGAGGTGACCAAGCCCCGCGTACTCATTGCCGAAGAGCTCTCTCCCGCCACCGTCGAGGCCCTCGGCCCCGACTTCGAGATCGTGAACTGCGATGGCGCGAACCGCGCCGAGCTGCTTCCCGCGATCGCCAATGTCGATGCCATCCTCGTGCGCTCGGCGACACAGGTCGATGCCGAGGCCATTGCCGCGGCGAAGAGCCTCAAGGTCATCGCTCGTGCCGGCGTCGGCCTCGACAATGTCGATGTCAAGGCAGCCACGCAGGCCGGCGTCATGGTCGTCAACGCACCGACCTCGAACATCGTCTCGGCGGCCGAGCTCGCCGTCGCACTGCTTCTGGCCTCGGCCCGCAATGTCGTGCCCGCAGCGGCGGCGCTGGCCAACGGCGAGTGGAAGCGCTCGAAGTACACCGGAGTCGAGGTCGCTGACAAGATCGTGGGCGTCGTGGGCCTCGGCCGCATCGGCGTGCTCGTCGCGCAGCGTCTCTCGGCATTCGGCGTGAAGCTCATCGCGTACGACCCCTACGTTCAGCCGGCTCGCGCCGCGCAGCTGGGCGTGCGCATGGTCAGCCTCGATGACTTGCTCGCCGAGGCCGACTTCATCACCGTCCACCTTCCCAAGACTCCCGAGACCGTGGGCCTGATCGGTGATGAAGCACTCCACAAGGTGAAGCCGACCGTGCACATCATCAACGCCGCTCGCGGTGGCATCGTCGACGAGGCAGCGCTGTACCAGGCTCTCGTCGATGGTCGTGTTGCCGGAGCCGGCCTTGATGTGTTCAACAAGGAGCCCTGCACCGATTCGCCGCTGTTCACCCTTGAGCAGGTTGTTGCCACCCCGCATCTGGGTGCATCCACCGATGAGGCCCAGGAGAAGGCCGGTATCGCCGTCGCCCGCTCCGTGCGACTTGCTCTGGCCGGTGAGCTCGTTCCTGACGCCGTCAATGTTCAGGGCGGCCAGCTCGCCCAGATCATCAAGCCATTGCTGCCGCTGACCGAGCAGCTTGGCTCCATCGCCTGTGGCCTGGCCACCGACGCCGTCGTGCGCGTTGACGTGCAGGTTCTCGGCGAGGCCGCGACCGAGGACGTCCGCGTTCTCGAGCTCTCGGCCCTCAAGGGCGTCTTCCAGGTGCTGGTCAATGACCCGGTCTCCTTCGTCAACGCCCCGGTGCTCGCGCAGCAGCGCGGCGTCGAGGTCGCACTGACCTCCGACACCACCAGCCCCGATCACCGCTCGTTGGTGCGTGTCACGCTGACCCTCACGAACGGCAAGTCCGTGAGCGTCGCAGGCACAGTTGCCGGTCCGCGGAATATCGCCAAGCTCGTGGAGGTCGACGGTCACGATGTCGACGTCCAGGTCAGCGATCACCTGATCTTCCTGAACTACAGCGATCGCCCGGGCGTCGTCGGCACCATCGGGCAGAAGTTGGGCGAAGCCGGTATCAACATCGGAGGCATGCAGGTCAGCCCCGACAACGCCGGTTCCGCGCTCGTGGTGCTCACCGTCGACTCCGCTGTCGACAAGTCCACTCTGGAGGGCATCTCGACGGCTATCGGTGCTAACTGGGCAGAGTCGGTCGACCTCGTCGGCTAGTCACGAACCACGACGAGGGGCCGCGGTCGATGACCGCGGCCCCTCTTTCCGTGAAGTGAGCTAGGAATTGCGGACGGCGCGGTTGACTGCGGAGATAATCGCCTTGAGCGACGAGGTCGTGATCGAGGGATCGATGCCGACACCCCACAGCACGGTGCCGTCGACCGCGCACTCGAGGTACGAGGCGGCCTTGGCATCGCCACCGGCACTCATCGCATGCTCGGCGTAGTCGAGCACGCGCACGTCAACGCCGTGCTTGTCGAGGGCATCGCAGAATGCGGCGATCGGGCCATTGCCCGTCCCGGTCAGCTTGATTTCTGAGCCGCTGTCGACGATCACGGCATCGATGCTGGTTTCACCATCGACATCGGAATCCTGCTTGACCGACTTGAGCGAGAAGCGACCCCACGGCGCTGCCGGGTCAGGCAGGTATTCGGCAGAGAAGATGTTCCACATCTCGGCGCCGCTGATCTCGCCGCCCTCGTCATCGGTCACGCGCTGGATCACGGAGGAGAACTCGATCTGGAGTCGACGCGGCAGATCGAGCTTGTGCTCGGTGCGCATGATGTAGGTGACTCCGCCCTTGCCCGACTGCGAGTTCACGCGAATGACAGCCTCGTAGGTGCGGCCGACATCCTTCGGGTCAATGGGCAGGTACGGCACGGCCCAGACATGATCGTCGACGTTGATACCGAGCTCGGCGGCCTCGGCCTCCATCACCTTCAGGCCCTTGTTGATGGCGTCCTGATGGGATCCGGAGAATGCGGTGTAGACGAGATCGCCGCCGTAGGGGTGGCGCTCATTGACCGGAATCTGGTTGCAGTACTCGACCGTGCGGCGAATCTCGTCAATGTCGCTGAAGTCGATCTGCGGATCGACGCCTTGGCTGAAAAGGTTCAGGCCCAAGGTGACCAGGCACACGTTGCCGGTGCGCTCGCCATTGCCGAAAAGGCAGCCTTCGATGCGATCGGCACCGGCCATGTAGCCGAGCTCGGCGGCAGCAACTGCGGTGCCCCGGTCGTTGTGCGGGTGCAGGCTGAGCACGATCGAGTCACGTCGGGCGAGATTGCGCGACATCCACTCGATCGAGTCGGCGTAGACGTTCGGTGTTGCCATCTCGACCGTGGCCGGCAGATTGATGATCATCTTGCGGTCGGGGGTCGGTTGGAAGACCTCAGTGACTGCGTCGCACACCTCGACTGCGAACTCGAGCTCCGTGCCGGTGTATGACTCAGGGGAGTACTCGAAGAAGACATCGGTCTCGTTCGCGATCTCGTCGGCGTACTTCTTGCAGAGTTGAGCGCCGTGCACTGCGATATCGACGATGCCC
>JBPCSY010000283.1:0-3876 GCA_051006695.1 Candidatus Nanopelagicales bacterium | reverse complement strand
AGGGCGCGCCGAGATATGTCGTCGATGTCGACATCGACGACATATCTCGGCGCGCCCTCACCACCGGGATTGCCGAGGCCGAGCCCGCGACGTTTCCCGATCGTGAATGCATACGTGCCTGCGTGCGCGCCGAGCACCTCTCCGCTCTCGACATCGACGATCTCGCCAGGAAGCTCGCCCAGGCGACGCGCGAGGAAGGCCGCGGTATTTCCGTCGGGGATGAAGCAGATGTCGTGGCTATCGGGCTTCTGGGCTGTCAGCAGGCCGAGTCGCTCAGCCTCGGAGCGGATATCGCCCTTGAGGTCATCGCCCAACGGGAAGAGCGATCGCTCGAGTTGCCATTGCTCGAGTACACCTAACACATACGACTGATCCTTGGCGGGGTCAATGGCGCGATGCAGCTCGGCGCCATGAGGACCATCGATCCGTCGCGCATAGTGACCGGTAGCCACAGCATCGAATCCGAGCGCGACCGCACGATCGAGGACAGCGGCAAACTTGATGCGTTCATTGCAGCGCAGGCAGGGATTCGGAGTTCGGCCCGCTTCATACTCGGCGAAGAAATCCTCGATGACATCCTCAGCGAATCGCTCAGCGAAATCCCACACATAGAAAGGAATGCCGAGCATGTCCGCCACTCGCCGGGCGTCGCGCGCATCGTCGAGTGTGCAGCAACCACGCGCGCCCTGACGCGAGGACTCAGGCTTTCGTGCCAGCGCTAGATGCACGCCCACGACCTCGTGACCAGCGTCGATCATTCGTGCGGCTGCGACAGATGAGTCGACACCACCCGACATCGCCGCGACAACTCTCATCTCCGTGCCGCCGATCCGGCTCGAGCGGCTCGCTCGACCGCAGCCGGCAGCGCCGCGAGCAACGCCTCGACATCACTGACCTCGGACGTGCGCCCGAGGCTAAAGCGCAGTGACCCACGCGCTGTCGGCTCATCTACGCCCATGGCGAGCAGCACGTGACTGGGCTCGGGAATGCCGGCCGAGCACGCCGAACCGGTTGAGACATCAACACCCGCCGCATCAAGAAGCATGAGCAGCGCATCGCCTTCGCATCCGGGGAAACTGAAGTGAGCATTGCCCGGCAGTCGATCTTCGGGATCACCATTGAGCACCGCGGTCGGCACTGCTTCATGCACTCCGACGACCATGCGATCGCGCAGCTCACGCAGACGGGCGGCACTGGCGTGCTGCTGGGTGACCGCATGGTGCACGGCAACCGCGAAGGCCGCGATTCCCGGCGCATCGAGGGTGCCGGATCTCAACTCGCGCTCCTGCCCTCCCCCGTGCTGCACGGGAACCAGGTCGAGATTTGTCTCGGCGATCAGCGCGCCGACTCCGAAAGGGCCGCCGATCTTGTGACCGGTGACAGTGACGGCGTCAATGCCCGCGAGGTCTAGTGGAAGTGCACCTAATGCCTGCACGGCGTCGGTGTGGAAGGGAACGCCGGCTGCGCGACACACAGCAGCGATCTCGTGCACGGGCTGCACGGTGCCGATCTCGTTATTGGCCCACATCACGGTGACGAGCACAGCACGGCCTTCGGCGGCCACGAGTGCGGATTCGACATCGGAGACGCTCACTCGCCCGCGGGAGTCAACGGGGAGCCAGGCAATCTCTGCACCCTCATGCTCAGCGAGCCAGTTGAGTGGATCGAGAACTGCATGATGCTCGATGGGCGAGGCTATGACCACTGGTGCGCCACTGATGCTGGCCCGACGTTTCCAGAATAGGCCCTTGACCGCGAGGTTGTCCGCTTCGGTTCCGCCTGAGGTGAAAATGACCGCACTGGGCCGCACACCGAGGTCGGCCGCAATGGATTCACGAGATTCCTCGACGATGCGCCGCGTTGCACGCCCGGAGGCGTGAAGGGACGACGGGTTGCCCAAGGTCAGGGAATTCTCGATCCAAGCCTCGCGGGCTTGGTCGAGCATGGGAGTCGTGGCTGCGTGATCGAGATATGCGCGGTTAGCCACAGCACACGATCGTAGTGCCCGAGATCAGGCGGTGCGCTTCTTGATCTCTTCGGTCAGCTGCGGGACGACATTGAACAGGTCTCCGACGACGCCGTAATCGGCGAGCTCGAACATGGGTGCCTCGGCATCCTTGTTCACCACGACAATGGTCTTGGAGGTCTGCATGCCGGCGCGATGCTGGATGGCACCTGAGATTCCGTTGGCGATGTAGAGCTGCGGTGACACGGTCTTGCCGGTCTGGCCCACCTGGTACTGATGCGGGTACCAGCCTGCGTCAGTTGCGGCACGGGAGGCGCCGACTGCTGCGCCCAGGGAGTCAGCGAGGGACTCGATGACGCCGAAGCCCTCTGCTGCACCGACGCCACGACCGCCGGAGACCACGATGGCTGCCTCGGCGAGTTCGGGGCGACCGCCCTTGGCTGCGACGGTGCGACCGGTGACCTTGGCCTTCTTGGCCGAGTCGCTCAGGGCGACCGACACGGCGACCTTGGCGCCTGCACCTGCTGCGGCTTCGGGCGCGACCGAGTTGGGGCGCACGGTGATGATCGGGGTTCCCTTGGTGACCTGGGAATGCACGACGGTCGAGCCACCGAAGACGCTCTGCGTGGCCACGAAACCGGAGTCGACTGCAACGGCATCGGTGATGACGCCGGAGTTGGTCTTGACTGCCAGGCGACCGGCGACTTCCTTGCCCTCAGCGTTCGAGGCGATGAGCACGGCGGCCGGGCTCTTCTCGGCGATGAGCTGCGCGAGCACCTCAGCCTTCGGCGCCACGGCGAACTCGCTGAGCTCGGCACTTTCGGCGACGTAGATGGTGGCGGCACCGAATTCGGCGAGGGATGCGGCAGCAGCGTCATCAAGACCAGCACCCACCCACACAGCGGAGGGCTCACCGAGTGAACGGGCGAGGGTCAGCAGTTCGGAAGTCACCTTCTTGACGGAACCGTCAAGGTGCTCAACGAGAACGAGAACTTCAGCCATGATCGGGACCTCTTCTTAGATGAACTTCTGAGCGGACAGGAATTCGGCGATCTTGACGCCGCCGTCACCGGCTTCGTCGGTCACGACCGTGCCGGCAGCCTTCGGCGGACGAACGGCGAAGTCGTTGACACCCGACCATGCGGCTGACAGACCGATCTGGCCGCCATCGATGCCTGCATCGCCGGCCCCAAGGGACTCCACCGGCTTCTTCTTCGCGGCCATGATGCCCTTGAACGAGGGGTAACGCGGCTCGTTGATCTTCTCGACAACGCTGATCACCGCGGGGGTCGATGCCTCGACTGTGTCGTAGCCGTAGTCGGTAGCGCGCTCGATCGTCACGGTGGAGCCTGCAACACTGACCTTCTGAGCGAAAGTGAGCTGAGCGAGACCGAGGCGCTCAGCAACCATGGCCGGCACGACGCTCATGCGCGCATCCGTGGACTCAGAGCCGAAGATGATGAGATCGAAGCCGCGTCCTTCGAGCACCTTCGCAAGCGCGTAAGAGGTCGCGATCGCATCGGAACCGTGCAGGCTGTCGTCAACAAGGTGAATGCCCGCGTCAGCGCCCATGCTCAGCGCCTTGCGCACGGTCTCAGCAGCGCGATCGGGGCCCATCGTCACGATGGTGACCTCGCCGCTGTTCGCCTCGGCGATCTGCAAGGCCTCCTCTACCGCGTACTCGTCGAGTTCGTTCATGACACCATCGGCGGACTCGCGGTCCAGCGTCGAATCGTCGGAGCGAAGCTTCTTCTCTGCCCAGGTATCAGGGACCTGCTTGACGCAGACTGCGATCTTCACGGATGACCTTCCTTGTTCCTTCCGCTCGACAGGCGATGCGGAGAACGACGTGGGTGGCAGGACATCCAAAATCTGTGGACGTCCTAGTAATAATCTTAGCCCCCGTAGGG
>JBPCSY010000282.1:0-2820 GCA_051006695.1 Candidatus Nanopelagicales bacterium | reverse complement strand
CCGGGCGCAAGTCCAAGGACTAAGCGTTACCCGACCGAAATCTTCTTAATCGGATATCGCTTTCTCCCAAGTGACATACTCCTTCTTACTCGTCGGTAACTCCTGTTACCGGACGTTCTTAGGAGGTTCTATGAAGAAGTCCCGCCTGGGCGCTGCCGCGGTCTCGGTGACCGCACTCGCCCTCATCCTCACCGCCTGCGGCGGCTCATCGGGCGGTTCCTCCGCCGGTGGTGCAAGCGCAGCGGGATCATCCGCACCGGCAGCGACCGGTGGCACCTTCTCGGTGGCCTCCGAGGAACCGCAGAACCTGATCCCCAGCAACTGCTACGACCTTTACTGCGCCAACGTGCTGAACATGATGTTCACGGGCCTGTTCCGCTTCGAGACCACGCCCGAGGGCACCGTCGTTCCCGTCACCACTGAACTCGTTGACTCGATCACCACGGCTGACGGCGGCACGACCTGGTCGATCAAGCTCAATGATGGCTGGACCTTCACCAATGGCGAGGCGATCACTGCTCAGACCTTCGCTGACACCTGGAACTTCTCGGCCTACGGCGACAACGGCCAGCAGCTCGGCTTCGTCTTCGGCTCCTCGCAGCTCAATGTTGTCGGCTACGACGATGTCGCAGCGAACAAGGCAAAGACGATGTCGGGCCTGACCGTTGCCGGCCCGCTGGAACTGCAGATGAAGCTTGTCTCCCCGCTGGGCGAGGGCATCTTCTACAACTTCCTCGCCGGCCCGCAGATCTTCCCGATGCCCTCCGCTGCCCTGACCGACGTCGAGGCGTTCAACAAGAACCCAATCGGCAACGGCCAGTACATGATGAACACCCCGTGGGTGCCGAACCAGAAGATCGTGATTGACAAGAACCCGAACTACCTGGGTACGCCGGGCAATGCCGACTCGATCGAGTTCCGCATCTACAACGACACCACCGCCACGTGGGCCGATCTTCAGGCCAACAATGTTGACGTCGTTCCGCAGATCCCGCAGGCAGCACTTTCCACTGCCGCCTCGGTGCTCGGCGATCGCTACGTCAACATTCCTGGCGCACTGTCGTTCAGCTACGCGTTCTTCCCGCTGCAGTCCTCCACCTTCGCCAAGAAGGAAGTTCGCCAGGCCATCGCCAAGGCGATCAATTTGGACCAGATCAACGAGAAGCTGCTGTTCAACACGCAGACCACGGCCACGGCCTTCGCGCCGTCGACCATCCCCGGCGGTGGCACCGATGCGTGCGGCGATTCGTGCGTCTACGACCCCGCAGCAGCCAAGGCACTGCTCGAGTCGGCTGGCGGTATCGCGGGTAACAAGGTTCAGATCGCCGCACTCCAGGGCAGCCCGAACACGGTGGCCAAGGCCGAGTGCGACCAGATCCAGACCAACCTCGGCGTGAACTGCACGCTGAAGCTGTTCCCGGACTTTGGCGCCCTGCTCGATGCCTACGGAAAGATCACGGCCGAAGACGCCGGCTTCATCGGCGGCCTGGGCTGGGGTGCCGACAACCCGACGCTGCAGAACATGATCGCGCCGCTCTTCGGCACGGATTCGCCGTCGAACTACATCGGCTACAGCAACCCGAAGTTCGATGCGCTCATCTCCGAGGGCAACGCTGCCGCTGACCCGGCAACGCAGATAGCCAAGTGGCAGGAAGCGCAGAAGGTCTTCTACGACGACTTCGCCGCCTATGCCACCAGCTGGCGCAACACCACCTACGGCTACTCCACGAATGTCTCGAACGTCATCGTGAACCCGCAGGGCTTCATCAACCTGGATCAGATTCAGGTCAACAAGTAGGGCCAGGCAACAAGGAGCGGGGGCATCCTTCTGGATGCCCCCGCTTCCTCTTTGGCGAAGGAGTACGTTCCTCACCAAGGTCCTGTAAGTCGGTTCGGTCGCAGGAAGGAGGGTCATGGGCAGGTACGCGATCAGGCGCATCCTGCAGATGATCCCTGTCTTCTTCGGCACTACATTCTTGATCTACGCGCTGATGTTCGCGCTGCCCGGCGATCCGGTGCGCAATCTGACCATCGGTAAGCAGACGAACCCGGTGTATCTCGAGTACATCCGCGAGCAGTTCAACCTGAATCAGCCGTTCATCATCCAGTACCTCGATTACCTCAAGGGCATCCTCACCCTCGACTTTGGCAAGACCTTCAACGGCACTCCCGTTCTCGAGATCTTCCAGCAGCGCTGGCCCGTCTCCGTCACCCTTGCACTCACCGCCTTTGGTCTCGAGGTTCTGTTCGGCGTGGGCTTCGGTATCTGGGCTGCGCTGCGCAAGGGCAAGGTCTTCGATCACCTCTCGCTCACCGGCACGCTCATCGTGGTGGCGGTGCCCGTGTTCGTGCTCGGCTATGTCGCCCAGTGGGTTTTCGGCGTGAAGCTCGGCTGGGTGGCGCCTGCAGGCATTCAGGATGGCTGGCCGAAAAGCTATATCGTGCCGGCCGCCGTGCTCGCCAGCCTCTCGCTCGCATACGCCCTGCGCCTTACTCGCCAGTCGCTGCTCGAGGCCTTCAACAGCGATTACGTGCGAACTGCGAAGGCCAAGGGCCTTCCGGCACGCACCATCCTGCGCAAGTACTCGCTGCGTAACTCACTCATTCCCGTCGTCACCTTCCTCGGCGCTGATCTCGCGACACTGATGGGCGGCGCGGTCATCACCGAGGGCATCTTCAACATTCCCGGCATTGGCCAGCAGCTTTACCAGAGCATTCGGCTGCACGAAAGCGTCGTCGTGGTCGGCATCGTGACAGTCCTGGTGATCATCTACCTGTTCGCCAACCTCATCGTCGACCTGCTCTACGGGGTCCTGGATC
>JBPCSY010000281.1:0-3042 GCA_051006695.1 Candidatus Nanopelagicales bacterium | reverse complement strand
GCACCGCGCTGACATCAAGGTGCCGGCCGGCATCGACGTTGATCTCGAACTCGAGGAGGGCGCGCTCCTGCTCGACTCGCATGCGCGGACAATGCCCGACCCCCATCATGCCAAGGCACTTCAGCGCGCGGCTACCACTCTGAGAAGCACCGGGCTCGCACATGCGGATCGCCTGGCCGCCGCCCACGACCCGGTTATCGCATCGATCATCGCGGAACACCCGATGCGCGAGTACCCGACTGACAGCGGCCCGTGGCCGCTTCAGGTGCAACGCCGACGTGCGCTATACGGATCCTGGTACGAGTTTTTCCCGCGCAGCGAGGGCGCATCGGACGAACCCATGCGTTCCGGAACGTTCAACGATGCAGCCAAGCGACTCCCGGCCATCGCGGCCATGGGGTTCGATGTGGTCTACGTGCCGCCGATCCACCCGATCGGCTATGTCAATCGCAAGGGCCCGAACAACACGCTGACTCCAGGGCCGCAGGATCCCGGCTCGCCGTGGGCGATCGGCTCCGTCGACGGCGGACACGATGCGGTGCATCCTGATCTCGGCACGCTTGCCGACTTCGATGCCTTCGTGAAGGCCATGAATGGCCTCGGAATGGAGATCGCCCTCGATCTCGCCCTGCAGGCAGCGCCCGATCACCCGTGGGTCGCTGCGCACCCGGAATGGTTCACCACGCGTGCCGACGGGACCATCGCCTACGCGGAGAATCCCCCGAAGAAGTACCAGGACATCTACCCGCTCAACTTCGACAATGATCCTGAGGGTCTCTACGCGGAAGTCGAGCGCGTGGTGCGCTTCTGGGTCGATCGCGGCGTGCGCATCTTCCGTGTCGACAATCCGCACACGAAGCCGCTGTGGGTGTGGGAGCGCCTCATCGCCGCAATCAACACCACAGACCCCGATGTGCTTTTCCTTGCCGAGGCCTTCACTCGCCCGCCGATGATGCGGGCACTGGCAGAGGTCGGCTTCCAGCAGAGCTACACCTACTTCACCTGGCGCACCGACAAGGCCGGCCTTGAGTCGTATGGCCGCGAGCTTGCCGGCCCTGCAGCGTCGTACATGCGACCGAACTTCTTCACGAATACTCCCGACATCCTGCACGAGTCACTGCAGAAGGGCGGGCCCGCGATGTTCGCGATTCGCGCCACCCTCGCCGCCACCTTGTCACCTACCTATGGCATCTACAGCGGTTACGAGCTGTACGAGGGAACGGCGCTACGCGAAGGGAGCGAGGAGTATCTCGATACCGAGAAGTTCCAGTACCGCCCTCGCGACTGGGCTGCCGCTGCCGCGGAGGGGCGCACCCTCGCTCCCTTCCTCACTGAACTCAATAAGTGGCGCCGAGAGCATCCCGCACTCCAGGACCTTCGATCCCTGACCTTCCACCACACCGACAACGACAGGGTCCTCGCCTACTCCAAGCGCGATGGCGACGATCTCGTGCTGGTCATCGTCACCCTCGACTCCTTCAACGACCAGGCTGCGACCATCAGTTGGGATCTCGCGGCCCTGGGCCGTACCGCCCCGTTCACCGCCCACGATCTCGTGACGGGCCAGACCTGGAATTGGGATGCCACCACTTACGCGGAACTGCGACCGCGGGAGCATGTTGCCCATATCGTTCACGTGAGGTGACTATGACTGCGTATGCACGGATTGACCTGGGCGAACTCGATCGCCTGGTCAACGGCGCCCACTACTCGCCGCACTCGATCCTGGGCGCGCACCCGGCGAGCGGAACCGTCACCATCCGCACGATCGCACACGGTGCCGATGAGGTCAGTGTCGTCATCGACGGCACGCGTTACCGCATGTCGCATGTGCATAGAGGGGTCTGGGCCGTCGGAATTCCGGGCGACACAGTTCCCGACTATCTCATTGAGACCACTCGCGGTGGCGGCGTGCATCTCACCGATGACCCTTACTCTTTTCTTCCCACTCTCGGCGACATCGATCTACACCTGATCGGCGAGGGTCGCCATGAGCAACTGTGGGATGCGCTTGGCGCGCATGTGCGCACGCTCGACACCGCGCATGGCCCCATCTCGGGCGTCGCATTCTCCGTGTGGGCGCCGACGGCACAGGGCGTACGCGTGATCGGAGACTTCAACTTCTGGGATGGCGGCGGCTCGCCCATGCGTTCCCTCGGTTCCACTGGCGTCTGGGAACTCTTCATCCCCGGTGTCGGGACCGGTGCCCGCTACAAGTTCGAGATTCTCGGAGCAGACGGCGCCTGGCACCACAAGGCCGATCCGATGGCGCAGGCCACCGAGATTCCGCCGGCCAATGCCTCCGTGGTCACCGAGTCTCACTACTCCTGGAATGACGAAGCGTGGCTTGCCCATCGCGCTGCCACCGATCAGCACAGACAGCCCCTGAGCATCTACGAAGTGCACCTTGGCTCATGGCGTCCGCATCTGACGTACGTCGAACTTGCCGAGCAGCTCACCGAGTACGTGCGCGAGGCCGGCTTCACGCATGTCGAATTCCTGCCCGTCGCCGCGCACCCCTATGCACCGTCCTGGGGCTATCACGTCACGTCGTACTTCGCTCCGACTCCGCGCTTCGGCAGCCCTGATGAACTCCGCTTCCTGGTCGACTCGCTACACCAGGCCGGCATCGGCGTGATCATGGACTGGGTGCCCGCGCATTTCGCGACCGATCCCTGGGCACTCGTGCGCTTCGATGGCAGTGCCCTGTACGAGCACCCGGACCCTCGTCGCGGAGAGCATCCCGACTGGGGCTCCTTCATCTTCGATTACGGCCGCACCGAGGTGCGCAACTTCCTGGTGGCCAATGCCGTGTACTGGCTCGAGGAATTCCATTTCGATGGACTTCGTGTCGATGGCGTGGCCTCGATGCTCTATCTCGACTACTCGCGCAAGGACGGCGAGTGGTACCCGAATGAGTTCGGTGGTCGCGAGAATCTCGATGCGGTCTCATTCCTGCAGGAGATGAACGCCACTGTCTACAAGCGCGTGCCCGGCATCATGACGATCGCGGAGGAATCCACCGCATGGCCAGGTGTGACG
>JBPCSY010000280.1:0-9117 GCA_051006695.1 Candidatus Nanopelagicales bacterium | reverse complement strand
CGGAGTCGTTGCCGATCATGCCGAGGCGCTGTGCGGCATGCAGGGCCCGCATCGGAACACCGGCCCACGCGGTGCGCTCCCAGATCTCGTCGGCGATCAGCTGACGCTCGCCCTCGCCCTTGCCCTCGGCACGGCGCGTGAACTCGTCGGTCGCCTCGGTGACCATGGTGAGCAGGTCGCCGGCCACAGCAGTGATCGGTACCTGCCAGCCCTCGGTCGGAGGCAATTGAGCGACGTTCATCGACGAGGTGACCGGAACCGTGACCTCGAGAAGGTTCTCGGAATCGAAGGGCAGGCCATCGGCGGCGATGCGCTCGAGCTCCTTCATGACGGAGTGAAGTGAGACGGCAACATCGAGGGGAACGTCGTCGATCTCGGGCTCGATCGGGATCGCGACGAAGGCCAGGACATCCATGGGAGGGGCGGTATAGACGCCCATGGCCTTGGACGTGGTCAGGACACGGGCGCGTGCACGGGAATCCCAGGAGGCCTGTCGCTTGCATACGGCCGCGAGAACTCTGGCGTCCTCGACGCTGATGCGAAAGCTCACGTCTCGATTCTCAATCCTTCGAGCACTGCCCGCAAATCGTCAGGGATGCGCGTGGGGCGGCCGGCCGTGGGATCGATGGTGGCCATGGTGGTCGAGGCCTCAGCCGAGAGATCGCCATTGTCATCGAGAATGCGGTAACCGAGGGTGTACGACGAGTTACCGATCTTGCTGACCCACACCTCAACCACGATCGGATCAAGGCTCAGGAGTAGGGGCTTGCGATAGGTCATCTCCTGATGAACCATCACCTGCTGGAGATCACCCATCGTGGAGTGCCAGATCTTGAAGAGCAGCGCTACACGCGCATCTTGCAGATAGTCGAAGAAGACCACGTTGTTGACATGCTGCTGCTGATCGATATCGCCGTAGCGACGAATGATCTCGTGCCTGAAGGGAGCTGTCATCACTAGTCGCGCGTGAGCTTGCGGTAAGTCGCGCGATGCGGGCGCGCTGCATCAGCGCCGAGACGCTCGATCTTGTTCTTCTCGTACGACTCGAAGTTGCCCTCGTACCAGAACCACTGCGAGTCACCTTCGTAGGCGAGGATGTGCGTGGCGATGCGATCGAGGAACCAGCGATCATGCGAGGTGATCACCGCGCAGCCCGGGAACTCGAGAAGTGCATTCTCGAGAGAACCGAGGGTCTCGACGTCGAGGTCATTGGTGGGCTCATCGAGAAGCAGCAGGTTGCCGCCCATCTTGAGAGTCAACGCGAGGTTGAGTCGGTTGCGCTCGCCACCGGAGAGCACCTTCGACTGCTTCTGCTGATCAGGGCCCTTGAAACCGAAGACCGAGACATAGGCGCGCGAGGGCATCTCGACATTGCCGACCTTGATCCAGTCGAGGCCATCCGAGACGACCTCCCAGACATTCTTGGTCTCGTCGAGCCCGGTGCGGTTCTGGTCGACATAAGAGAGCTTGACGGTCTCGCCGACCTTGATCTCACCGGTGGTCGGCAGGGCATCGGGATCATTGCCGCCCTCGGCAGCATTCACGATCATCTTGAACAAGGTGGTCTTGCCGACGCCGTTGGGGCCGATCACACCGACAATGCCGTTGCGCGGCAGGGTGAACGACAGGTTGTCGATGAGCACGCGATCGCCGAATGCCTTGGTGAGGTTCTTGGCCTCGACCACAACCGCACCCAGGCGCGGACCCGGCGGAATCTGGATTTCCTCCATGTCGAGCTTGCGTGCCTTTTCGGCCTCAGCCGCCATCTCCTCGTATCGATCGAGTCGGGCACGGCTCTTGGTCTGGCGGGCCTTCGCATTCGAGCGCACCCACTGGAGTTCATCGGTGAGGCGCTTTTGCAGCTTGACGTCCTTGGCACCCTCAACCTTCAGGCGCGAGGCCTTGGTCTCCAGGTAGGTGGAGTAGTTGCCCTCGTAGGGGTAGGCGCGACCACGGTCGAGTTCGAGGATCCACTGCGCAACGTTGTCGAGGAAGTAACGATCATGGGTAATGGCGATGATCGTGCCGGGGTACTTCTCGAGATGCTGCTCGAGCCACTGCACGCTCTCGGCATCGAGATGGTTGGTGGGCTCATCAAGAAGAAGCAGATCGGGCTGGCGGAGCAGCAACTGGCAGAGCGCGACACGACGCTTCTCGCCGCCGGAGAGAACGCTGATGTCGGCGTCGCCGGGCGGGCAGCGCAGGGCATCCATCGCCTGCTCGAGCTGGGCATCGAGATCCCAGGCACCGAGATGGTCGATCGACTCCTGCAGCTTGCCCATCTCGGCGAGCAGGGTGTCGTAGTCGGCGTCGGGCAGCGCGAGTTCCTCGGAGATCGCGTTGAAGCGATCAACCATGGCCTTGGTCTCGGAAACGCCATCCTGGATGTTCTCGAGCACGCTCTTGGACTCATCGAGCTTGGGTTCCTGCAGCAAGATGCCGACGGTGTAGCCGTCCATCAGCTTCGCCTCGCCATTGGATACCTGGTCGAGGCCGGCCATGATCTTGATCAGGCTCGACTTACCGGCACCGTTGGGGCCCACGACGCCGATCTTCGCGCCGGGCATGAACGAGAGCGTGACGTCGTCGAGAACGACCTTGTCGCCGTGTGCCTTACGAGCCTTACTCAGGGTGTAGATGAACTCAGCCATAAGTGCGAGCCTACTGGGACGCGGGATCGCCTCCCGAGAGCACCAAGCGCACGACGCGCTCACCCGCGGGATCGATCACGATCGGTACGCCCCAGTCCTGCTGATGGATGTGGCAGGCGGCATGGGCATCAGGATCACCGCCGGTGTCGTCGCAGGAGGCGCCCTTGGCCGCCACGTGCAGCACGCCTTCAGCAGCCACCGCTTCGACCTGGATCTCACGCACGAGATCGGAGGTCGTGCCGGCGCCTGCACTGATCAGGCCGGCGGGCGATGCGCTCACCACGAGCTGGGTCGACGGTCCGTAGCGATCGTCTCGTTTCTCGCCGGGCGGCGGCTCGAAGATGACCTCGATGGTCACTGCGCCCGGTGTGACTGTGATCGCCGGTCGACTGGTGCGCAGGCGCTCGCTCTCGACTCGCTCCCCCGCGGCAATCGGTATCGCGGTGAGGGCTCCGGCTGCGGACTCGACTACCAGGAGCGTGGCGCTCTGGGGCAGGTAGACGACATCGCTGGGCTCGCGGAGATCACGCGCGATCGTGGTCACCGTCTCGGTGGAGGGGTCGTAGCGTCGTATGGCGCCGTTGTACGAATCGGCGATCACCAGCGAGCCATCAGGGAGGACGGCGGCACCGAGCGGATGCTGAAGGAGTGCCTCCGAGGCTGCACCATCCACGTGGCCGAAGTCGAAAAGCCCATGCCCGATCGGGCTGCTCACGGTATCGCCCTCGATGCGTCGAATGGCCGACGTCTCGGAATCGACGACCCAGAGCACTTGGCCATCGGAGACCACTCCCGACGGCTGGGCGAACCACGCCTGATCGCGAGCGCCATCGACCAAGCCTTCGTTGGTGGTGCCGGCAAAGACCTCCACGGTCGAGGTGACGGGATCAAAGGACCAGATGCGGTGCTCGCCGGCCATGGCCACCACTACGCGGCCTTCATGCCAGGCCACATCCCAGGGAGTGCTGAGTCGAGTGGCCCGAGCATCGCCGCGTGATGAGTCGCCCTGCATCCATTGCTCGCCCGTGCCCGCGACAGTGGTGACAGCGCCCGTGGCGAGCACGACACCGCGCAGTGCGTGATTGACGCTGTCAGCGACGACGAGGTCGTAGCCCACCTGAGCCGCGATCTCGTCGGGAAGGCGGAGGACGCCATACGGCTCGTTGAACTGAGCCTCGGTCGCAGATCCATCGCGCAAGCCGCGTGACCCTGAACCGATGGTGCGCACGATCGCATTCGGATTCGCGGGGTCGGCGATCACCACACGATGATTCGCGCTATCGCTGACCAGCAGCGTGGCCTGATCGATCAGGGTGGCCTTGCCGGGCTGTCGGTAGATCGAGCGTGGCGGAGGCGGGGCGACGAAGACATCATCACCGCGGGACAGCGTGCCGTCGGCCTCGTGGACCTTCACCAACTCAGCAATGGTCGCGTCGATCGCGTGCGCGTGGCCCTCACCGGAGAACTGGGCAACTACAGCGCCGAGCGGATCAATGAGCACGAGGGTGGGCCAGGCACGCACGCCATAGCCGGACCACGTGGAGAGATTCGGGTCATTGAGCACCGGGTGGTCAATGCCATGCCGTTCGATCGCCGAATGCACCGAGTCCGGATTCTTCTCGTGCTCGAACTTCGGCGAGTGCACTCCCACGACCGTGAGCACGTCGGAGTACTTCGCCTCGATCGGTCTCAGCTCGGCGAGCACGTGATGGCAGTTGACGCAGCATAAGGTCCAGAAATCGAGCAGGACGATTCGTCCGCGCAGGTCATCAAGACTCAGGCGACGACCTCCGGTGCCGAACCAGGTATCGCCAATAAGCGCAGGTGCACTCACGAGAGTTGCCGGCGCGAGCTGATCACGCCGGTGTTGAAGCCGGCAAGGTGCAGGCCGCCGTTGAAGCGTGCGTGCTCGATCTTCACGCAGCGATTCATGACGACATTCATGCCTGCATCTGATGCGCGCTCCGCGATCGCGTCATCACTGATGCCCAGCTGCAACCACAGGGTCTTCGCGTGTGCGGCAATTGCCTCCTCGAGTACCTCGGGCAGGTCGGAGGGCTTGCGGAAGACGTCGACGATGTCGGGGGCAGCAGGGAGATCGGCCAGGCTCTTGTATGCCTTGTGCCCCAGCACGGTCTCCGACATCGGGTTCACGAACCACACCGTGTAATTGCTGCTCGAGAGTAAATAAGTACCGACGAAGTAGCTGGCGCGTGCCGGATTATCGGAGGCGCCCACGATCGCGATTGTCTTAGCATCGCGCAGCAGCGCGAGGCGCTCGAGGGCGCTGGGAGGAGTCCAGGTCATCGTGAGACTCCCGTCGCGATGGTGAGGGCCTGATCGATATCCCAGAGGATGTCATCAATGTCCTCGAGACCCACGCTCAGGCGTACGAGGTCAGCGGGAACGCCGGCGGCAATGAGCTGTTCGTCATTGAGCTGCTGATGAGTGGTGCTAGCCGGATGAATGACCAGCGTGCGCGAGTCACCGATATTCGCAAGGTGACTGAGCAGCTGCACGTTGTTGATGAAGGACTCAGCTGCCGCGAACCCACCATTGATTCCGAAGGAGAACACTGCACCGGGGCCGCGCGGCGTGTACTTCACAGCGCGATCGTGATTGCGGTGACCGGGAAGGCCCGAGTACGACACCCAGGCCACGCGCGGATCAGCTTCGAGCCAGTCGGCGACTGCACGCGCATTGGCCACATGCTCGGTCATTCGCTGGGCGAGGGTCTCCACTCCCTGCAGCAGCAAGAAGGCGCTGTGCGGGGCGAGCGAAGGGCCGATGTCGCGCAGTTGCTCGACGCGCAGCTTGGTCAAGAAGCCGTACTCACCGAAGTTGTCCCACCACTTGATGCCGCCGTAGGAGGGCACCGGCTCGGTCATGGTGGGGAATCGGCCATTGCCCCAGTTGAAGGTGCCGGCATCGATGATGACGCCGCCCAGGGTCGTACCGTGACCGCCGAGGAACTTCGTGGCCGAGTGGATGACAATGTCGGCGCCGTACTCGATCGGCCGGCACAGGAACGGGGTGACCGTTGTCGCGTCGACGATGAGCGGAACGCCTGCGGCGTGCGCCACCTCGGCAAGGCCCGCGATGTCGGCCACAGCAGACGAAGGATTCGAGACGACCTCGGTGAACACCAGTTTCGTGTTGTCCTGAATCGCGGCGGCGAAGTCGGCGGGGTTATCACTCTGCACGAATGTGGTGTCTACGCCGAATCTGCGAAGGGTGACATCAAGCTGGGTGACCGTGCCGCCATACAGGGCCGATGACGCCACGATGTGATCGCCGGCTCCCGCGAGTGCCGCAAAGGTCAGGAACTCCGCCGCCTGACCACTACTGGTGGCAACTGCTCCGAGACCACCTTCGAGTGAGGCCATGCGCTCCTCGAATGCCGCAACGGTGGGGTTGCCGATGCGCGAGTAGATGTTGCCGTACTTTTGCAGGGCAAAGAGAGTGGCAGCATCAGCGGTGTTCTCGAACACGAAGCTCGTGGTCTGGAAAATCGGGACAGCGCGCGCACCGGTGCCCGCATCGGGAGTGCCGCCGGCATGCAGGGACCGCGTGCGGAATCCCCATTCACGATCCGTCACTGCAACTCCTTCTCTTGGCACAGCCCGACTTCCGGGCAGTGGAATTCAAGCACGCGAACTATTCGCCGGCTTTCGGGATCGGACGAGTGGGACGTGCGGTTTCGTATCCGAGCTTCTCGCGCAGAGTGCCGGGCTTGTACTGCTTCTTGAATCGCCCACGCTTCTGCAATTCGGGGATCAGCAGATCGGCAACCTGCTCCCACGCCTCGGGCACTGCGGTTCCGGCGAGGTTGAAGCCATCGACACCTGTCTCGTCGACCCACGCCTCAAGCTGATCGGCAACTGTCTCGGCCGAGCCCACGATGACCGGGCCGTCGCCACCGAGGCGCACGTACTCGGCGATCTCGCGAATAGTCCACTCGCGATCCGGGTCAGCACTCGAGAAGGCCTTCACGGCTGACTGGATCGCATTGCTCTCTTGATCCTTCATCGTGGAGTCGAGATCGAGCTTGGCGAAGTCGATACCTGTCCAGCCCGACATGAGCACGAGGGCACCGGTGGCTGACGCGTACTCGAGGTAGCCCTCGAAGAGTTGGTGCGCCTCGGCATCGGTCTCGGCGACGACCACGGTCTGCTGGTTAAGAATCGTGACGGCCTGTGAATCGCGCCCGGCCTCGGCGAGGGCTTCGCGCATGCCGGCAACCTGCTTGGTCAGCACGGTCTTGCTGGGAGCTGCCACGAACACGCCCTCGGCGTGCTTGGCTGCGAAACTGATGCCTCGAGACGAGGCCCCTGCCTGGTAGATCACCGGCGTGCGCTGCGGTGACGGCTCGCTCAGGTGCATGCCGGGCACGTTGAAGAACTCACCCTGGTGATTGATGCGATGAACGCGTGAAGGATCCGCGTACATTCCGCGCTCGAGATCAGCGACCACCGCGTCGTCCTGCCAGCTGGTCTCCCAGAGCTTGTAGCAGACCTCGAGATACTCGTCAGCGATGTCATACCGGCGATCGTGCGCTTCCTGGGCACTCACGCCGAAGTTCACCGCACCACTGTTGAGATAACCAGTGACCACATTCCAGCCGATGCGTCCCTTGGTGAGGTGATCGAGGGTGCTCATCCGACGAGCAAACGGGTAGGGGTGCTCATACGAGACTGCAGCTGTCATCGCGAAGCCGAGATGTTCGGTGACAGATGCCATGGCCGCAATTACCGGCAGAGGATCATTGACCGGCACCTGAACACCGTCGATGAGCGCGGCGTCGGCGCTGCCGTTGTAGACGTCGTAGACACCGAGAACATCGGCGAAGAAGATCGCGTCGAACAGGCCGCGCTCGAGCGTGCGCGCAAGGGACGTCCAGTAATCGATATCGAGGTAACGCCGCTCCTGATCTCGCGGATGACGCCACAGGCCCGGCGAGAGATGCCCGAGCGTGTTCATGCTGAAGACATTCAGGGTGATCTCTTGGCGGGCCATGACTACTTGCCCTTCTCGGCCGTGGGCTTGCCGTTACCGATCGCCCACTCGTACGGCGGCTCTACTGCGTTGACGAGCCAGTCGCCGATGATGCGCGCCTTGAAGGCCACGGGGTTGTGCGAGCTGACGGTGCGCGCATTGCGCCAGTGACGGTCAAGGAGATGGGTATCAATTGTCGACGATGCGCCCAGGCCATCGAAGAGTGACTGCGCAGCGCCCATGGCCAGGCGAGTGCATACGACCTGGGCCTCGGAAGCTCGCAGCTCTGACTCACGTTTGAGATCGGCCACGGTCTGCGCATCAGCATTGCGAGCCTCGTAGGCGAATTGCAGGGTGTCGGCGGCACGAACAGTGATGGCTTCGCAAGCGGCAGCATCAGCGGCAATGCGCCCGACTCCTTCGAGAATCTGCGGATCATTGCGGGTCAGGTCAGCAGTGCCGTGGCTGAAGGTGCGCGAGCGGTTCGCGACCTGGTACACGGCCTCGTTCGCCGATGCCCGCGCGATGCCGGCGAGAACTGCGACGAGGATCAACTGGTACAGAGCCGTTTGGTACGGGAAGCGATCGCTGAAGACGTACACGTGATCAGCGCGAACCGGTACAGCTGAGAAGACTGCGCCACCACTGCCGGTCAGCCGCTGACCGAAGCCATTCCAGTCATCGGAGACCGTGACGAGATCGCTCGAGGTGGGCACGAGCGCAGCGACTTCGACGCCGTCAGGATCGAGTGCCGTGGCATCGATCCACTCCGCGAAGATGCTGCCGGTTGTGTAGAACTTGCTGCCCGAGATCGTGAAGCCCTCGTCGGTCTTCGTCAGCCGAGTCTTGGTATCGCCGAGCTTGACGTTGCCGATCTCGGTGACCGCGTTGCCGACCATCTCGCCGCGCGCGAAGCGCTCGAGCCACTCGTCGCGGGTCGGGTCGGCAGGACGGTAGAGCTGATCCTCGACGAAAGCGATGTGGCCGCGGAAGGCCTGCGGCACATGTGGGTCGACCGACGCGAGTTCGACGAGAAGGGCGAACATCTGCGGGAGGCTCGCTCCGTCGCCGCCGAACTCCTGGGGCACGCGAACCGCGGTGAAGCCGGCCTCCTTGAGCCACTGCACCGGCTCATACGGGAGCGTGCGGGTGAGCTCGCGTTCGAGCAGCCCATCTCCGATGCGCTCGAAGATCGGGCGGTACTTCGCAGCCAGGTCGGCGTAGGCCGGCGGATTCGAGGTCACGGTGACTCCTAGGTGTACAGCGAGATCGGCTGAACGGTGCCGGTGAGGTAATGCGCCCCGACCTCGATCTTCTTGTAATCGACCGGATCATGAAGGCTGTGCGTGCGAATGTTGCGCCAGTAGATGTCGAGTCCATTCGACATCTTGGTCGAGCTCGCGCCGGTCATCTCGAAGACGCGATGCGAGACGTCGAGTCCGACCTCGGTCGAGATCACCTTGAGCTGGGC
>JBPCSY010000279.1:0-17192 GCA_051006695.1 Candidatus Nanopelagicales bacterium | reverse complement strand
ACCTTGAACTCCTCAAAGGCACCCTGTCCCCAGCGCAAGAACTGGTAGCGCTCGCGGTTGCGGTCGTACTCGAGTGCCACGTTCAGGCTCTCGGCGTCGGGGGTACCGAAGTAGTCGGCGATGACGGAGTGATCGATCACCAGCTCGGCGGGCGCGAGTGGCTCGATCTTGGCCGGATCGCCACCGAGGTCGGTGACGGCCTCGCGCATGGTGGCGAGATCGACGACGACGGGCACGCCGGTGAAGTCCTGCATGACCACGCGGGCCGGGGTGAACTGGATCTCGTCCGTGGGCTCGGCCGAGGGATCCCAGGTACCGAGCGAGGCGATGGTGTCGCGCGTGACGTTGGCACCATCCTCGGTGCGCAGCAGGTTCTCGAGGAGCACCTTGTGGGTGAACGGGAGTCGGGCAGAGCCCTCGACAGCGGAGATCCGGAAGATCTCGTACGACTGGGAACCCACCTGCAGGTCTCCCCTTGCGCTGAAGCTGTCCTTGCTCGCCACGATGAGCCCTCTCGTTGCCGGAATTTCGCTCAGATTATCGGATGTCCATCAATCTCGGCCGTGAGGGTTGCCACGGTCTCGAAGTGATGGGTCATGGGAAATGCATCAAGGGCGGTGAGGGCGGTGAGCCGGTAGCCCTGGGCACGGAAGATGGCGAGATCGCGACCAAGGGCCACGGGATCACAGGCCACGTAGACCACGGTGCGCGGCTGCCGCTCGGCAATCAGCGTGACCACCTTCTCCCCCGCACCGCTGCGCGGCGGATCGAGCACCACGCCGTCGGGGCGCCCGGGGGCCGTCTCGAGCCACGTGGCGACATCGGCCTCATGCACCACCGCCTGCCGGAAGTCATGCAGATTGCGGCGGGCGTCGCGCACCGAGGACGTGTACGACTCCACCGAGTCAACGCGGCCTTCGCCGACGGCCTCTGCAAGGTATCGGGTGAAGAGACCGGCGCCCGAGTAGAGATCCCACCAATGCTCACCGGGCAGTGCGTCGACGCAGGCCAGATCGACGAGTCGATCGGCGAGAGCCGGATGTACCTGCCAGAAGCCCTTGGCCGAGATGCGCCATTCGTCACCGCGCACGAGCTCAGTGACTCGGCTTCGGCCGGCAGCAACCTGACCATCGGCGATCAGGGTGACCTGCCCGTCACTGCCCTGTACTGCCGTGATCGACTCACGGGCCGACATGTCTGTAACTCGGGCAATCGAGGGCATGCCAAGCAGGCACTCATCAGTGGGCACGATCTCGGATGAACGATGACGATGCATCCCCGGTCGACCGCTGGCATCCATGCTCCAGCGCACCCGAGAACGCCAGCCGAGTGTTCGATCGTCGAGAGGCTCGACCTCAAAATGCGTAACCTCATCGGCGGACAGGCCGCCCTGCCGGGTCAAGGCATCGCGGAGAACCGTGGTCTTGAGGGCTCGCTGCGCCGATGGCGCGATGTGCAGGAAGTCACAGCCGCCGCAACCACCGGCTCCCGCCACTGCGCACTCGACAGGGACACGCGACTGCGATGACTCGAGGATCTCCACGGCGTCAGCTCTGCAGATCTTGGACGTGACGTCAGTGACCCGAGCCTTGACGAGCTCGCCCGGAATCGCATGGCGAACGAAAAACGTGCGTCCGCCCCAGTGCGCGATGAAGTGTCCGCCGTGCGCGACATTTCCGATGCGCAGCTCGATCTCGTCGCCGCGGCTTACCGGCTCCTTCACCCTTCGCGGTCGATCACTAGCTCACTGGACTCAAGCTGCCAGGGGACGCTGGTGACCATGACGCCGGGAGTGAAGAGCAGGCGGGACTTCAGCCTCAGGGCGGACTGGTTGTGCAGTAGTTGCTCCCACCAGTGACCCACGACGTACTCGGGGATGAAGATCGTCACGATGTCATTGGGGTTGCCGGAGCGAAGCTCCTTGACGTAGGTGACAACCGGACGCGTGATCTCGCGATACGGCGAATCGAGGACCTTGAGGGAGACCGGGATCTCACGTCGCTCCCACTCGGCTTCGAGAGCTGCGGTCTCCGCGTCATCGACATTGACCGTAATGGCCTCGAGCACGGTGGGACGAGTGGCGCGTGCATATGCGAGGGCGCGCAGCGTCGGCTTGTGGATCTTGGAAACCAGCACGAGCGTGTGCACTCGCGAAGGCAGGATCATCCGCTCGTCGTCAGTGGTCGCGAGCTCGCGCCTGACCTTCTCGTAATGGCCATGAATGCGCTGCATGATGAAGTAGATGATCGGCATCGCCACCACGACCAACCAGGCACCCTTGGTGAACTTCGTCGTCAGCACGATCACGAGCACCGAGCCGGTCATCACGAAGCCACATGAGTTCACCAGCCGCGAGCGCATCATGCGAGCGCGATCGGACTTGTCGACGGTCGTCTTCAGGTGCCGAGTCCAGTGCTTGACCATGCCGAGTTGGCTCAGGGTGAACGAGACGAAGACGCCGATGACGTAGAGGTTGATCAGATTGCTGGGATTGGCCTGGTAGATCACGACGAGGATCACTGCCATGCCCGCGAGGGTGACGATGCCATTACTGAAGGCAAGACGATCGCCTCGGGTGTAGAGCTGGCGAGGCAGGTAGCCGTCCTTGGCCAGGACGGAGCCCATCACCGGGAAACCGTTGAATGCCGTGTTCGCAGCCAGCACCAGGATGACCGCGGTGGCGATCGCGATGATGAGCACCACCACAGTCGAGCTATGGAAGACCGCATCGGCCACCTGCACGATCACGGTCTTCTGTTCCTGGCCTGCGGGAAGCCCGACGAGATCTTTCGCGTACTCGGCGTACTTCACGCCAGTTTTCAGCGCCAGCCAGGTGATACCGACGAACATTGCCATGGAGATGACAGCCATCATCAGCAAGGTGGTCGCGGCGTTCTTGCTCTTCGGCTCCTTGAAGGCCGGCACGCCGTTGGCGATCGCCTCGATACCCGTGAGGGCAGTCGTTCCTGAGGAGAAGGACTTCGCCAGGAGGAAGATCAATGCCGCACCCGCGAAGTTGCTCTCGGCCGTGATGGTCCAGTCAGCGCTCTCTGCCACCATGGGATTGCCCATGATGACGTTGAAGATCGCGAAGGCGATCATGACGAAGATGGAGCCCACGAAGAAGTAGACGGGGATCGCGAAGAAGGCGCCGGACTCCTTCACGCCGCGAAGGTTGAGCAGGGTGATCAGGACGATGAAGCCGACCGCGAATTGCACGTTGTGCTCGCCGACGAACGGAATCGTCGAGCCGAGGTTCTGCACTGCCGAGGAGATCGACACGGCCACAGTGAGCACGTAGTCAATGAGCAGCGCACTGGCAACGAAGACACCCCACTTCGGGCCAAGATTCACGGTGACGACTTCATAGTCACCGCCTCCGCTCGGGTAAGCGTGCACGTTCTGACGGTAGGAAGCCACCACGGTGAAGTAGACGAGCACGACAAGTGCGGCAATCCAGGGGCCATACGAGTAGAGAGCGACACCGCCCAGGGAAAGCGTGAGAAGGATTTCCTGAGTGGCGTAGGCGTTCGAGGACAGTGCGTCACTGGCGAAAACAGGCAGTGCGATTCGCTTCGGAAGTGCGGTATCGCCGAGTCGATCACTGCGCAGTGCCCTGCCCAGGAGCAGGCGCTTCACTCCCTCGGAAACCGGCACTCCCCGATGCTATGCCCGCGGTCACCGTCTCAGGGACACCGGAGGCGTGTAGCGTTCAGACGTGCATATCGTGATCATGGGGTGCGGCCGAGTGGGGTCGCTCCTGGCCCACAGCCTGGACGACCTCGGTCACTCTGTGGCTGTCATCGACCAGGATGCCCGTGCCTTCAGGCGTCTCGGCTCGCATTTTCGAGGCCTGACCGTGACCGGCGTCGGCTTCGATCGCGAGACGCTGGAGAGCGCCGGTATCGAGCGCGCACATGCCTTCACTGCCGTGTCGAGTGGAGATAACAGCAATATTCTCGGGGCTCGCGTAGCCCGCGAGACGTATGGTGTCGAACGCGTCGTGGCACGCATCTACGACCCGCGTCGCGCGGAGATCTACGAGCGGCTGGGCATTCCCACCGTTGCCACAGTGGCCTGGACCGCCGGGCAGATTCTTCGACGCGTGCTGCCCATGGGCGCCCAGGAGGAGTATCGCGATCCGAGCGGCACTATGTGCCTGGCTGAGGTTCATGTCGGCACCTCCTGGATCGGCAAGCCGATCACGGAGATCGAACTCGCCACAGGCGCACGAATCGCATTCATCACCCGCTACGGCGATGCGCTGCTTCCGCAGAGCTACACGGTTCTCCAGGACGGCGATCTCATTCACGCGCTCTATGCACCGGGTGATCGCGAGAAGGTCGAGCGCGTATTCGAGCACGGACCGGAGGCGTCGTAATGCGGGTGGCAATTGCCGGTGCCGGCAAGGTGGGTCGAGCGATCGCCCGAGAGCTCGTCGGAAATGGGCATGACGTTCTTCTCATCGACCGCGATGGCACCCTCGCCGGGAGAGGTGGGGTTGAGGGCACCACGTTCATCACTGCCGATGCCTGTGAGATCTCCGCGCTTGACGAGGCCGGTCTGGCCGACTGCCAGGTCGTCGTCGCGGCCACAGGTGACGACAAGGTCAATCTCGTCATCTCGCTGCTGGCGAAGACCGAGTACGGCGTCCCCCGCGTCGTCGCTCGCGTGAACCATCCGAAGAACGAGTGGATGTTCGACGAGTCGTGGGGTGTTGACGTAGCTGTCTCCACCCCGCGAATGCTGTCGGCACTCGTCGAGGAAGCCGTCAGCGTCGGTGATCTCGTCCGACTGTTCACCTTCCGTCAAGGTGATGCGAACCTCGTCGAGATGACGCTGTCGTCCGACTCCCCCGTCGTCGGCCATCGCGTAGGGGATCAGAACTGGCCCACCGATACCGCCTTGGTGGCTATCGTGCGAGGACCACGGGTGTTCGCCCCGTCGGCCGATGACCCGCTCGATGCAGGCGATGAGCTGCTCTTCGTGGCCTCGCCTGATCAGGAAGCCGAACTACAGAGGCTGCTCGGGCACCTCTGACGCCCGTGTCGAACGACGGGCCTCGAGGATGGGTGCCAGTACTCGATAGGTGAAGTACGCCGCGGCGAGGAATAGCGGCCAGCCCATCACGATCTTCACTATTCCGAGCGCCGTGACCCAGCCGGCCAGGTAAAGCGGGGTCTGCACGATCACGCGACCGAAGAAGAGAAGCACCCATAGCCAGCTCGCAGCGGCATACGTGCGCCGCAAGGAAGGCTCGCGGCGCCATGCCGTGCCCTCCGAAGCGAGATAGCCCATGGCAACACCCAGGAGCGGCCAGCGGACCAGGATCGACACCAGGAATGCGGTGCCGTACGCGAGATTAGTGAGCAGGCCGGGCAGGAAAAAGTTCTCGGCCCTGCCGGTCTTCCAGGTGAAGATCGCGGAGACGGCCAGACCGATGAGTCCGGCACCGACCTGCTGAAGTGGCTGGCGTCGGATGAGTCGCCAGCCGACAATGACGAGCCCCGCAATCACCGCGGCGATCACCGATGGCTGCAGCTCCTGTCCCGTGATGATGTAGGCGGTGATAAAGACCATCGTCGGTAGACCCGAATCGATGATGCCGCGCCAGCCGCCGATTGCGCGCTCGAGCAGCAGGCTCTCCGCTCGGACGTCGGAGGCAGTTTCGTGCTCCGGAGTGAGTGAACTCGCGTCGTCGTTCGGCTCGATTCCCTCGTGATGGTTCTCGTGATTGGTCATGAGGTCGCCGGGAGCAGAAGGTAACGGGGGTTGAACACCGTGAGTCGGCGATCATCGGTAGTGATGCGACCGTGAATGATCATCTTGCGACCCGGGGTGATGCCGTCGATCCGTCGTCTACCTAGCCACAGGACTCGCAGGCTGCCAGAACCGTCGTATAACTCGATCTCAAGTGCGGGAATCGACGTGCGTGGACGAATGGTGAGTGAGCGGACGGTTCCGCTCACTCGGCGCTTGTCGCCGGCCTTGCAGTCGGAAATGCGCGCGATCTCCGCGTAGGCAAGCTCGTCGAGGAGCTCTTCCGCCTCGAGCTCAGCCTGACTTCTGGTCAAGCGCGAGAACCGAGTACGCAGTCCGGTCAACGGATCTCCGTGATCTCAGGGCCGCGCTCGAAGGGATCGATCACCGGGACGCTCACCGTGGCCGGAGCCGCCGGTGCATCAGGCAGACGCATGGGGATGGGCGCACCCGCAGCCATTGCCTCGCGACCGCGCACGACCACGAGTGCTCGCACGACATTCTCGAGCGCCGCCGCCGCATTGCCCGGCCGAGCCGCTGCACCGAGAAAGACTGCACGTACGAACCAGCGCGGACCGTCAATACCGGCAAAACGAGCGGGCACCATATGGCCTGAGTCATCCGCTACCTGCGCGTGAAGTTCCGGGCCGAAGGGGCCTTCGACCACCTCGACGAGGCCGCCGGATCCGTTGATGCCCGACAGGATCTCGCCGCGTACGACCTCCCAGTAGCCACCGGACTTCGGGGCGGCATACGGCTGGATCTGCACTGCACCCTCAAAGCCCGCGAAGGTCAGTTGCACGATATTCCCTGAGGCCTGATCGACCTGAACCTGAACATCAACCCCTGGCATACCGGTCACGAGTAACCCGCCCAGATTGACCCGCTCGACTCCATCGTTGAAGTCGATCTCCGATTCGTCCCAGGGCCCCTTGCTGCGATCTGTCATGTCTCTCATCCTTGCACCTTGGCATGACCGCCGGTGGACCCGAATCCCCCGCCGCCGCGATGGGAGCCCGGCAGCTCGGTTACCTCGATGAGTTCCGCCTGCTCCACCTGCAAGATGACGAGCTGGGCAATGCGGTCGCCGTGTGCGATGTCAATCGTCTCGTGCAGGTCATGATTGATGAGGATCACCTTGATCTCGCCGCGATAGCCCGCATCGATGACACCCGGAGCATTCACCATGCCGAGCCCGGCTCGCAGGGCGAGTCCGCTGCGAGGATGCACGAATGCCCCGAATCCCGCGGGAAGTGCGATGGCAATCCCTGTCGCTACGAGCGCTCGTTCGCCGGGAGCGATGCTCACCGGTTCCGAGGCACGGAGATCAAGACCTGCATCACCCGGATGCTCATAGGCAGGCAGTGGGAGCGACTCGTCAAGGCGCGTGATGAGAACAGGAATCGTCATGGGTTGACATCCCAATTCATGCCGGCCGATTCCCCCGCCCGCCACGCGGGGCCGCCATTGGCACGGTCGGCAATTGCCTGCTCGACCTGCTCGCGATTGCCGTTCTCAAGGAAGTGCTCGATCGTTACCTGAATGAACAAGGCGCGGGCTCGCACGGCCAGCTGGCCGTCATCTCGGAAGCCCTCGGCACTTGTGAAGACCTTGCGACCCTTGATGCCGTCGATTTGCGCCGTGATGCTTAAGGTCGAACCGACAGGAACAGGACGTCGATACTCGGTCTCCAGACGTCCGGTCACGACCGGATATCCGATGAGCCAGTTCAGCCCACCGAGTACGTCATCGAATGCGGACGCCAGGACGCCGCCGTGAGCAAGACCCGGTGCCCCCTGGTGATTCTCGGTCACGGTGAAGATGCCCTGCACCCGAAGGCCCTCACCGGCCGTCATCCGCATGTGCAGTCCGGTTGGGTGGTCCTCACCGCAACCGAAGCACCAGCGAAAGTGCGAGGGGATCACCTCGCCCGGGGCAGGTGCGTGGGCGGGTCGCTCGGGAATGACAGCGTCGTCGGGCACCTGGATCACTCGTTGACCCTACTCCAGGGGGCGCATGAGAGGCTGACTTCATGAGCGGTACCGAGATCATCTTCCGCGAGCGACTGACTCCCCGTCCGTACGTGTATCTCGTCGTCGTGGCTTTGATCGCGATGATCTCCATTGCCTACGGGGTGCCGTTCGGCGCACCCGTGGGTTGGCTGGTCTTCATCGGAGCCTCGATCCTGGCGCTCTGGGCCCTGCTGGCGACGTCTCCGATCATCGAGGTGACGCCCACTCATCTGCGAGCCGGCACTGCGTGCATTGAACGCAGGCATGTCACCTCCGTGCAGCCCCTCGACCCCGCGTCCTTTCATCTCGTTCGCGGACGAAATGCCGACCCACGACGCTACTCGCTGATGCGCGCGTGGCATAGCGGCTCAGGCGTCGTGATCGCAATCGAGGATGCCCGCGATCCTCATCCGGCCTGGATCCTGACCACTGCCCGCCCTGAGCGGCTGGCTGCTGCCCTAGCATGAAGGCATGAGCGCAGCAGAGATCGAGACCACCGAACCCCAGGTCAACCCGATGGTGCACGTCATTGCTCCGATCGTGGCCTTCGGCGCCACCATGCTGGTGCGCAAGGTGCTACAGACCGGATACCGGCTCGTCACAGGCTCCGACGCACCCGACACTCGAGATCCGCAGGTGAAGTTCACGCGGGCGCTCACCTGGACCATCATCACCGCCGCCACGGCCGCGGTTGTCGAGGTCGAGGTCTACCGATTCGTCAACAAGCGGGGCGAGCACACCGCCTAGTGCCGTTCGTGCTCGCTCTGGCCATCACCGAGACGCGAGCGTTCAGGAGCACTCCGTGCACACGGGGCCGGTCTTGCCCTCGTGGTCGAGCTGGCTGCGATGGTGAACTAGGAAGCACTTTGAGCACGTGAACTCATCGGCCTGGCGCGGGAGCACTCGAACCGTCAGGCTCTCATCAGAAAGATCAGCACCCGGCAGCTCAAGATTCTCGGCGAGCTCTGCCTCATCGACATCAACGGCCGAGGACGCCTTGTCAGCACGACGGGCCTTGAGCTCCTCGAGGGAATCCTCGGCGAGCTCCTCGTCGGTCTTGCGCGGTGCGTCATAGTCGGTCGCCATGGTGAATCCCTTCCCTGCCTGTGTCTCACAGCCAACATCTCGGGAACAGGATTTGTTCCCTATGTCGGCGCGCAGATTGTGCCCCACCCACGGCCGCAGGCCAACTCGGGGCCACCCCCAGCGTGTCGCGGTAGCGTTCGGGCATGCCGATCTACGCCCTCGGAGACCTCGTCCCGCGAATCGACCCCAGCGCCTTCGTCCACCCTGATGCGGTCATCATCGGCGATGTGACGGTCGGACCGGAGTCGAGTATCTGGCCCACGGCAGTCCTACGCGCAGATCATGCTCCGATCGTCATTGGCGCCCAGACCTCGATCCAGGACGGCACGGTGATCCATGTGTCCCGAGGGCTCCCGACCACGGTCGGCAATCGCTGCGTGGTGGGCCACAACGCCCACCTCGAGGGCTGCACCATCCTCGATCATTGCCTGATCGGCTCCGGCTCGGTCGTCTTGCACAAGGTGGTCGTCGGGCCGCACGCGCTCATCGGTGCCAGCGCGATGGTGCCGAACAACAAGACCATTCCGCCGCATGCCAAGGCCCTCGGGGTGCCAGTGACCATCACCGAGAATGCGATCGGCGATGACGACTTCGAGCACGCCGTCGACAGTTACGTTCGAAATGTGCACCAGTACTCGGCAGAACTTCGCAGGCTCAACTGATCATGCTCGCGCCCTACCGCGACATCCTGCGCATCCCGGGTGCTGCCCGCTTCTCAGCCACCGGGCTTCTTGCCCGCCTGCCCACGGCGATGATGATCCTCGCCATCATCTTGTTCGTCAGCGCGCAGACCGACTCCTTCGCTGTCGCCGGTGCCATGACCGCCGCTTTCCAGATCAGCGCTTCTTCTGTCACCATCCTCAGCAGCCGTATCGCGGACAGGCTGGGCCAGGCACGCGTGCTTCCGGTGCTGTGCATCGGGAACGCCCTGCTCACGATCGCGTTCGTCATCAGCATGCAGCGCGACGTACCTCTCGTGGTGTCGGGAATCCTCATTGCCCTTGCCGGCGCATTCATGCCAGCGATCGGCAGCATGATTCGTGCCCGCTGGGCGCACCTTACTGAGGGCGACTCCCTGCGCACGGCATTCGCGATGGAGAGCACCTTCGATGAGATCGACTGGGCCATCGGCCCACTGCTCACCGCTGTCCTGGCCGCCTCACTCGATCCCGCGGCACCGCTGATCGCGGTGGCCATCTTCACGGCGGTCTTCGGTCTCGCCCTGGCAACGCTGCGCTCCACTCAGCCCGCGCCCAGCCCCGCGAGCCCACACCGTGATCGCGGAGGCGTGCTGCGCAACGGCCTGCCGGTGGTCGTGGTTACCTTGGCAGGAGTCGGTGTCATGTTCGGTGCCTATGAGGTGGCCGTACCCGCTTTCGCCGCCCAGCAGGGAGCGCCGAACGCAAGTGGCCTGGTGCTTGCCGCCTGGGCTGTCGGCTCCCTGCTCGGCGGACTGTGGTTCGGAACCCGCCGCTGGAAAGCCAGTCTGCCCCGTCAGGCGCAATTGGCCATCGGGTTCATGGCACTTGCCATCATCCCCGGGCTGATTGAGTATTCGATCGCCGTCAGCATTGCTGCGGCCTTCGTGGCCGGAGTGGCCATCGCACCCTCCCTGATCACGCAGTTCTCGCTGGCCGAACGGCTAGTGGCGTCCGATCGCATCACCGAGGGAATCACCTGGGCAATGTCCGGCATCACCCTCGGCTTCGCAGCCGGCAGCGCACTCTCGGGCGCACTGATCGATGCATGGGGCGTACGAGCCGGTTTCGCGGTCGCGCTCGGTGGCGCGGTCATCGCCTTCGTTCTGGCGTGGGCTTTCCGGAGTCACCTCGAGCGTCATATGCGCCATGGCCAGGAGCCCGCCGTCTATGCCGCGGGCTGGGATCCCGTTCCCGGGCCGGTGGCGGGTAGTTTCGACAACTCCGACTCGAAGTGACGCGGACTCAACCGATGTCCCCCGCGCACATCACAAAGCGGTAAGTTGTCAGGCAGCACATCCGCCACATGAGGAGTCATCCTGCAACCGCTCAGCCCCAAGGAGATCCAGGCCCGCGTTCGCGCCGGGGCCTCTACTGATGTCGTAGCCGCCGAGATGGGCTGGGACCTCGAGAAGGTCGAACGCTACGCAGGCCCGCCGCTAGCGGAGCGTGCCTACATCGCAGATCGCGCCCAAGACGTCAATGTGCGCGCCGGAGTCAGCCTGGCCACGAGCGCGAGGATCGTGCTCGATGCCGATGGCGTGGATCCTGAGTCGGTCGAATGGGATTCCTGGCGACGTGAGGATGCCAAGTGGATTGTCACAGTGGCCTATGCGCGCGGGGCGGGAAATGCCCGAGCAAGCTGGACCTTCGACAATGCGGGCAGCAATCTCCATCCACTTGATGAAACCGCCCGGCATCTCATGGGCGTGAGCGCTGCACCGGCCGAGTCCGAGGAAATCGACTTCATCACCGATGACGCCCAGGTGTCAGTGGTCGATGACGCGGAGATCATCGAAACCCTTCGCCAATCGCAATCGCTGACACGTCCGCACCTCGTAGCTGTCCCGAGCGAGCCCAGCGAGACCGTCACCATCACCCGCGAGGAATTCGTCGAGATCATCGAGACCGTCGAGATTTCGGAAGAAGTCACCGTCGCCGATTCCGCGGTCGAGCTAGCACCGGAGAACGTGCAGGAGACCTTGGACGTGCCTGCGGTGAAGTCCCCGGCGAAGAAGGCTGCGAAGCCGAAGGCCAAGGGCCGACGAGCCAGCGTTCCGAGCTGGGACGAGATCCTGTTCGGTGCCACCCGAGGCGACGACCAGTAATTCAGTAGCCGCTGCCCCGCATGATGATCGCGGGGATTCTCATCTCGTCATCAGTCATCGCCCCGTGCTGACCGATCAATGAGGACACCCGCCGGTCGAATGAGCTCGACAGTGACGTGGTGCCGCGCGAGATGGCGACGAGATCACCGACGCGCTCGGCAATGTCGAGCTCGACGTCACCCAGCAGCCCGGAGTCAATGATCTCCTCGCGGGTGCGGACATCGACCTTTCCCTCAAGCCGCTCGCGCCAGGTCTCGGCCACCTCGAACTCAGCGCCCTCATGCACGTAGACGTGGCGCATCCGCGGCTCCCCCGCGACTCGCACCACTGCGTCGCGCAGGGCCGGATCGTCGTCGATGCTGATTCGATCATCGCAGTTGACCATGCCGTGGTCGGCCGTCACGATCGCAACCGTGCCTGCTGGCAGAGATTCCGCGATCTGCCCGATAAGCCTGTCGACCTGCTCAAGATCGTCCTTCCACCTGCGTGAGCCGACGCCTGAGCCGTGCCCGGTGCGATCGAGATCAGGCCAGTACACGTACGTCAGAGTCGGTGCAGTGGAACGGACCAGTCGATGAGTGAGCTCAACTCGCGCGGCGAGGGAATCCGCGGCCTCATACGTGCCCCCTCGAAGTACTGCACGCGTGAGGCCGGAGTCGGAATAGGCACCCGGGGCAACAGTCGTCACCTCGATTCCGTGCAGTGCGGCAGTTTCGAAGATCGTGCGCTCAGGCTGCACGGCCTGTGGCGTCACTCCGTCGTTCCAGTGCAATGGGGTCAGGATCTCCTCGGACTCCGGGAGCCAGAAGCTCGCGCCCACGAGTCCGTGTGCCCCGGGGAGTAATCCCGTGCCCAGGGTGCCGAGTCCGGCCGGAGTCGTCGACGGGAATACGGTCGAGATCTCCGCGGCTTCGTGTCGATCGGAGGTCAGACACGGAGCGAGCTCCCGGTGCTGCTGCAGGGAATTCCAGCCCAGGCCATCGACCAGCACCATGACCACGTGCCTGGCCTCACCTAGGCCAAGAGTGTCGACGTACCCGGGCACTCCCAGCGCTGCGGCCGCAGAGGCGGGGACGTCGGCGAGGCCGCGCACTAGCGCAGTCGGGCTGCGGTCGCGTGGGACAGGGCGGCCGCGAAGGCCAGTGCTTGCTCCACGACCTCAGCGCCGTCGGCCACCTCAGAGACGCGCAGGCTGAGGTCATCGTTGCTCGAGGTGCCCGTGTAACCGTGATCGGCTTCGCAGGACGGGTCGCCACACGTCGCGGGCTCGAGATCAATGCGGCTCACGGCACCCCAGCCAATGGTCAGGACAACCTCGGAGGCAGCACCGCCGGGCTGGTGCCGGGCGGGCTCCGCCACCACTCGGGTCACGACGACGGAGTCGACGCGCTCGATGCGTACAGCCTCCGTGGAGGCGGTCGCCGTCGCGGTCGGGTGAGCTTCATCGACCGGGTGCTCATCGGTATGGCCAACGATCAGGCGCGTGGGGGTCAGGGCCAGCACGGTCACATGGCGGCGGAGTTCATCACGCTCGAAGGTGGCCTCATGGTGAACCACATAGGCAGCCAGGGTCTCGCCGGCCAAGGCTGTGCTCAGGGCATCGGAGACGAGGTCGGGGTAGTAGCCACTTCGCTGGATATCCGAGCGCAACTGCTCGTCCAGGGCCGCCTCACTCATGTGCCCATCATGGCAGAGATCGCCATACCCTCGCGGGCCGTGACGCATCCCTCATGGGCATGGGTGTCGGAGCACCGCTGCACGGGAGCGAACCAGCACAATGAGGGCTCAGTCAACGAAGGGCACCACGTGGCACGGCGCACCGCCAAGGCCTCCCCCGCCGGGGATGGCCGCATCGTCGACATTGACGTATCCGAGGAGATGCGCAGCTCATTCCTCGAGTACGCCTACTCGGTGATCTACTCTCGCGCCCTCCCCGATGCCCGTGACGGCCTCAAGCCGGTGCAGCGTCGAATCCTGTTCCAGATGTCGCAGATGGGCTTGCGCCCTGATCGCGGTCACGTCAAGAGTGCTCGAGTGGTCGGCGACGTGATGGGTCGCCTGCATCCGCATGGCGATTCAGCGATCTACGACGCGCTGGTGCGCATGGCCCAGCCGTTCTCCCTGCGCCTGCCGATGATCGACGGACACGGCAACTTCGGCTCGGCTGATGACGGCCCTGCCGCCATGCGCTACACCGAGGCCAGGCTCGCCCCTGCGGCACTCGACATGACAACCAGCCTCGATGAGGATGTTGTCGACTTCGTCGCCAATTACGACGGTCGCGAGACCGAGCCGGCCGTACTGCCGGCTGCGATCCCGAACCTTCTCGTTAATGGCGCCTCCGGAATTGCCGTGGGCATGGCGACCAATCTCGTCCCGCACAACCTGGGCGAAGTCATCGGAGCCGCCCGTCACCTGATCAAGAAGCCAAAGGCCGGGCTCGACGAGATCATGCGCTTCATTCCCGGCCCTGACCTGCCCGGTGGCGGGGTCATCATCGGTCTCGACGGAATTCGCGACGCCTATGACACCGGACGCGGGATGTTCAAGGTGCGTGCGCGTACCCGAATCGAGCAAGTAAGCCCGCGCCGCAAGGGCTTCGTGGTCACCGAGCTTCCGATGAACGTCGGCCCCGAGCGGGTGATCGAGCGCATCAAGGATCTCGTGCAGTCCAAGAAGCTGCAGGGCATCGCGGATGTCACCGATCTCACCGACGGTGACTCCGGGCTCAATCTCGTAATCGAGATCAAGAGTGCCTTCAATCCCGAAGCGGTTCTCGAGCAGCTATTCAAGCTCACGCCGATGGAGGACAGCGTCAGCATCAATGCCGTCGCGCTCGTGCAGGGCCAGCCCCAAACCCTGGGCATCCTCGACATGCTCCATGTCTTCCTCGCCCATCGCTTCGAGGTCGTGCTTCGACGAAGTCGCTATCGCCGGGCAAAGGCACAGGATCGCTTGCACATCGTCGAGGGCCTGCTCATCGCCATCCTCGACATCGACGAAGTCATCCAGCTGATTCGCGAGTCCGATGATGCAGCCTCGGCGAAGCAGCGTCTCATCGATGTCTTCGATCTCTCCGACACTCAGGCGAACTACATCCTCGGCATGCCGTTGCGCCGACTCACCAAGTTCTCTCGTATCGAGCTCGAGAAGGAAGCCGATGGGCTGCGCGGCGAGATCGAGGCCCTGACCGCGATCATCGATGACGACAACGCACTTCGCACCGTGGTCTCCGATGAGCTTGCCGCCGTCGCTAAGGCCCACGCCACCGCGCGGCGCACTCTCCTGATGGAAGGCAGCGTTGCCGTTCCCAGCGCCGCCCTTTCACTCGAGGTCGAGGATGAACCGTGCATCGTGCTCCTGTCGAGCACCGGGCTGATCGCTCGCACCTCTGATACGCAATTGGCCTCCGACCCCGAGGCCACGCGCGCCAAGCACGACGTCATCACCTCGTACTCGCCCGCGACCACCCGAGGCAATATCGGCCTCGTGACAAGCGCAGGCAGGGTGATACGGATGTCGGTGCTCGATATCCCCTCGTTGCCGGCCGTCCATGGGACGCCGGCTCTCTCGGCGGGCGCTCCACTGGGCGCATTCATCGACCTTCCCAAGGGTGAGACCGTGCTCTGCCTGGTGCCGCTGGAGTCGGGTATCGCGCTCGCGACTCGCTCGGGGGTCATCAAGCGCGTGCAGCCAGATGCGCTGTCGAATAGGGACTCCTGGGACATCATTCGCCTCGAGGAGAAGGACGATGTCGTCGGCGCGGCTGCACTCGATGAGGCGACAGCGGAGTCAGCGCAGCTCGTGTTGATCACTGCACAGGCACAGTTGCTCCATTTCCCTGCCAGTGCGGTGCGTCCGCAGGGCAGAGCCGCAGCCGGCATGGCCGGTATCAAGCTGGGCAAGGGCGACTACGTCATCGGATTCTCCGTGGTCTCTGACCCTGCTCGGGCCTGTGTCGTCACTGTCGCCGGTAGCTCGAGTGCCCTGCCGGGCACGGATGCCGGCAGCGTGAAAGTCACCTCATTCACTGAGTACCCGGCCAAGGGTCGTGCGACCGCGGGCGTGCGCTGTCACAAGCTGCGTTCCGGCGAGGACGCACTGATCGGTGCCTGGGCCGTCAGCGCACCGCCGCGCGCCTCCACCGCGTCGGGCGTCGCTGTCGACCTGCCCGCCCTCGACGATCGTCGAGACGGCACCGGCGTTGTCGGAAGCGCGCCCATCGCCGGAGTCGGCGGGTCCATCACATGAGTTCCTGCTCACTGGAATCCGCCACGGTGGGCGAACCCCTTGCCGGCACGGCGCAGGTTGCCCAGTGCTGGGTCATCATCGAGCAGCCCGGCCCCTGGGGCTCACAGGCACTGCTCGAGAGCACCATCGACCCGGTCCTTGGCCAGACGCTGATGGAGCGCGCCGAGGGAACCGGCACCTCACTACTGCTGGCGCGGCATCCCGATCGCACTGATCGCACGCTCGTCGAGCACAACGTCTGGGTCGTGCACACCAGCCCGGGTGACTGCTGGATGCGTCACGGCCTCATCCGCGATCTCTCCGAACTGGCCACCTGGGACTTCACCGCCCTTGCCCAAGGTCAGTTGCCGCCCATCGGTACCAAGGTCGTCGATCCCACGATGTTCATCTGCACTCACAGCGGTCGCGATGCCTGCTGCGCCATTCATGGCCGCGCGTTGATCGCTGCCGTGCATGAACGTCTGCCACCTGAAATTCGCTCATCAGTGTGGGAATGCAGCCACCTCGGCGGACATCGCTTCGCACCCACCGCACTCACCATTCCCTCAGGCGCCGTCTGGGGTCGACTCACCCCGCAGCGGGCGCTCGACATCCATGCAGCCGCTTGTGCACGTGAGATCACGCCGGAGGCCTACCGGGGTCGATCCGCCTGGCCGCAGCCGCTGCAGGCCGCAGAGGTGCATGTGCGTACTTCGATCGGCGAGCGTGCCGAGAATGCCCTCGACGTGCTGTGGGTCATCGACGACCGTGCCGTGCCCGTGCGCCCGGGCATGCGCTTCGAGAATCTGGCACAGCTCATGGCGGAGGTACGTCATCGCGACGGGCGCACGTGGCGGGTCACGGTGCGCACCCAGGACATCGCCGCACGATCAGAGTCGTGCGGCAAGGAACCCGTCACCGGCACCACGTGGGTACCGGTGGTGATGACCGAGTGCCCGAACTGGCGTTAGGCCTTCGAGGCCGCGAGCATGTCGGCCTCGGTGTGCAGCGAGGTACGCGCACGGCCTGCTGATTCGCCCAGAGCACGCTCGGCCTTGTCGATGGAGAGCAAGCCTGCAGTGTCTACAGTCTCGAGATCAGCGATTCGCTCATCAGTGTTGGAATGCAGCCACCTCGGCGGAAATCGCTTCGCACCCACCGCACTCACCATTCCCTCAGGCGCCGTCTGGGGTCGGCTCACCCCGCAGCGGGCGCTCGACATCCATGCAGCCGCTTGTGCGCGTGAGATCACGCCGGAGGCCTACCGGGGTCGATCCGCCTGGCCGCAGCCGCTGCAG
>JBPCSY010000278.1:0-4782 GCA_051006695.1 Candidatus Nanopelagicales bacterium | reverse complement strand
GGAAGAGCTCGCTGCCCTTGCCGACATCGTGGCCGCCATCATCGCGACCTCATCCGGATCGACTCCGGCAGTAGCGCTGACCGTTGACTCCTTCGCGGCAATCGGGATCACCGGTATCGACGCAGTCAACCTGCCGCTCATGATCGCTGCGATCGAGGCCAGTGCCGATGACACCTCTGAAGTCAACACACTGGCGAAGATCCAGGCGATTGCCAACCAGGTGATCTCGACGCAGAGTGCCGCTCTTGCGGTCATTAGCCAGTACGACGGAAACAACGCCGAGCCCCAGCTCTCGACGTTCACGAACTTGGGTATCACCGGCATCGATGCCACCAACGTCGCAGCAATCAATGCCTACCTGGCCTCGATCAGTTCGGACCGTTCCGACACGATTGCCGAAGTCCAGGCCCTCGTTGACGCCTTCTTGGCGGTCATCGCGGCGGCTGATGGCAATGCGAATGCCACCCCATTGAGTTTCGGAGCCGCTCAGTTTGCGCTCATGGGCGCTACTGGGATTGATCAGGCGGCGGAAATAACCTTGATGAATGCAGTGGTCGGCGGGCTGACGAATGCGGATATCGACACCACCGAGGAGATCGCAGAAATCGCCCGTGTCATCGAGGCTTTGATGCTTACCGCTGCCGAGGGGACTCCCGCACAGGCGCTCACGGCCGCTGATTTGGCTCTCCTGGGAGTCACCGGCGTTGATGCCAGCAACCTGGCGCTCTTCCTCGCTGCGGTTGCGGAAAGCGGAGTTGACGGCGTCGGAATCGACTCCCTTGCTGAGCTGCAGGCCCTGAGTGACCAGGTCAATGCGGCCCAGGATGCCGCGATCGCGCTCATTGCCGCCTATGACGGAACGACGACTGCTCCGACGTTTGCTGACTTCACCGCGGCAGGACTGGGCGGCATCGGAGCTTCCGGCGTGACTGGCTTCAATGAGTTCCTCGCTGTCATCGCAGCAGCTGATTCCGACACCTTCTTCGAGGTCAGTGCGCTGCTTGACTCATTCGAGATCATCCGTGACTACACCGGCTCCAACACGGTTCCGTCGGCACTCGACTTCATTAATCTCGGCATCACCGGCGTGGATGCGACGAACCTCGCGGGCATCAACTCCTTCCTCGCGACCATGCCGGCGAGCCTGACAGAAAGCCCAGCAGAACTTCAGGCGCTCGTGGATGCCTACATCCTTCTGGCTCCGGGAGTAGACGGCATTGACAATGACAACGTGGACTTGACCTTGGCCGAGTGGCAGGCACTTGGATTTGTTGAGGCGGCAACGGACGCTGATGTCGCGGCCCTGAACGATCTCTTCGACACCCTTGACTGGACAGTCTCGGTCGACGCCGGGGCAGCCTCGTCCAATGGCCTGGCGGCGCTCGCCGCACTTCGTGTTGTCCCGCGCTCGGGCGGGGAGCCGGCGGTCCCTGCACCCACAACTCCCGTGCCCACCCCGTCGAGCTCGAGTGCACCGATTCCTGCGGCGTCCGTCCTCCCGACACCGGCGCCCACCCGCAAGCCCGGTCCTCAGGTATCGCCCTCCGCCACCCCGGTCTACAGCGATGCTCCGCAGCCCGGTGCCGGAATCAGCGAGGTCGCGCCCGGTGAGGTGGCTGCAGTGGTTGACGGCAGCGAGCGCAATGCTGTCATCGAGGTCATCAACGACTACCAGGTGCGCGTGACCGTACCCAACCGCGTGATCGTGAACCTTGCCTCGATCCTCACCGATGGAAAGCCCGCGAAGGTAGCCAGCGATGGCGCACTGTTGGTCGTGCAGGGCACCTCAGTCGATATCAGTGGCTCGGGCTACATGCCGAACTCGCTCGTCGATCTATGGATCTACTCGACACCGACTCATCTCGGTACGGTCACCGCGGATGCGCAGGGTGAGTTCAGCGCCAACTTCCCGATTCCGGCGAGTGTGCCCGCGGGCGATCACACGGTGAAGATCGATGGCAAGGACAACGCGGGCAAGCTCACCACGGTGAGCGTCGGCGTGCGGGTGCTGCCGAAGTCGCAGGAGGCATCAGTCGATTCGGTGAACCCCTCGCCGACGGCCACGAACTCGGCCGGTCTCAGTGATGGCTCAGGCCTGATCAATGGCACGACTGGTGTGGTGCTTGGAGCCTTCCTCCTGCTGCTCCTGCTGGGCTTCATGATCGTGGCAGCCCGCCGTCGCCGCAGTGAGTCGCACTAGCCGAAATCGGCGATTTTCCCCACGGATATATGCAGTTCGCTCAGTAGATCGAAAGAGAAGTGAGCGGTCAACCTGGAGCGGTGAGCTAAGGATTTAAGGTGCGCATCGCGCTGAGAACCGAGGCCACATGGGCGACCTCGTGGGTGCGATAGATGCCCGTGCCGCCGAGTGAGGCAAGCACCGCGAAGAAGCCTTCGGCGGTACGGAACTGATCCTCGAAGAGGTCGAAGGCGTGCGGCAGCGCATTGCAGACCGGCAGGCCGAGGGCGCGAAGCCTAAAGCCATTGAGAAGCACGTGCGTTTGATGCTGCACGCGCACCGCAGGGGTCACGAGATTGCCGTAGTAGAAGCCCATGCCGGGATCGATTGCAATGCGATCAACACCTGCGGCATTGGCGATTGCGATTCGCTCGGCGAAGTGATCGCGAATGCCGGGAAACGGATCGGCATCGAGGGTGACGTCAGTGATCTCGCGGACATTGTCGCCCTTGACATAGCAGAGGATCACTGTGGCGTTGAACTCTGCGGCGAGCTCGAACATCTCGGCCTGGTTGGCGCTGCCGGTCAGATTCAGCACCTTTGCGCCGGCCCGCAGGCACGCGCGCACGACCTTCGGTTCGTAGGTCTCGGCCGAGATGTCAATGCCATCAGCCGTGAGTTGCTCGATCACGGGCACCAGCGCAGCGATCTGGTCATCGGCGGTGACTCGGGCAGCTTTCGTGGTACTCGACTCGGCTCCGATATCGATGAAGTGAGCCCCCTGAGCGGCCATGATGCGGGCCTTGCGGATGGCGGAATCCCCATCAATGGCAATGCTCTCTCGATACGTGGAGTCGCGGGAGAGGTTCACCGTGCCCATGATGACCGGCGTGAGATCGGTGTCGTACGACTTCTCGCCGATGAGCAGCGGGGCTACCGGCTGATCGAGCTCGTCACAGTGGTCAGCGGCCAGGGCGGCCAAGGACGAGAGGGAGAGCACTCAACGAGCCTATGTCAGTCAGTGGGATCGCACCTGACGTACTTCGCGAACACGAAGCCCTCGTCGGTGATCGCCTGGGCGAGGTGAAGGCGCGTGATCTCGCCGAGGGCTCCGTCGATGATGCCGTGCCCATTGCCGGCCAGGATCGGCGCCAGGGTGATGTCGTACTCGTCGATAAGATCGGCAGCGGCCATCTGGGTGAGCAAGCCCGGGCCGCCCTCGCACACAATGCGTGAGAGGCCGCGCGCATGCATGGCGCCGATGATGGTGCGGGCCTCGAGATCGGGAATCTGCTGCACGTCGGCGTGGGCCTGAGCCAGCCGCAGTTCACGGCTCGAGCTTTCGTGGTGATGCGTGAGCACGATGGGCTGCTGGGCCGACTCGTGGAAGAGCGGGTCTTGCCACGGGAGGTCGAGGGAGCCGCTGACGATCACGACGACGGGTGCGGGCTGCAGGCCGGCCGCAGTGCGTGCCTCCTGATACTCAGGGCGCGCCTTCATCGGGTTGTAGCGCTCGGCTCGAATGGTGCCGGCGCCGACGAGTACAGCATCGGCAAGCCGGCGCACCTCACTGAAGATCAGTCGATCAGTGGCGCTGGAGATCGAACCGCTCAGGCCATCGGTTCCGGCGATGGCGCCATCGAGAGTGGTGAGCATCATTGCCCTGGTCCAGGTGCCCTCCGGCCAGGCGTACGTCGCGGTGACATCCACGGGGCATCCCGTCATCGGGCCGCTCAGCATCTCCATGGCTAATCAGTCTCCAGCAGGAACTCTGCGATGTCTCGAGCATCGCGCGGCGCCGGTTCCGTCGCGGCGTAACCAACGGCTACTGCACCTAGGGGCTGAAGCGACTCGGGGAGCGAGCAGGCGGCCTGCACGACATCGGCGCAGAACATGGTCGAGCCGATCCAGGCCGAGCCAAGACCCTGCGCCGCAACGGAAATCATCAGGCTCTGCACGGCCGCGCCGCCTGCCACCATGAACATGTCGCGCTCAGCGGCATTGCGGTGGGCATCGGGGTACTCGTGCGCGCCGGCGTCGAGATCGATGAGCGGGACGATCACGACCGGCGCCTCGCGGAGGATGTCGCCGCGGGCTACGCGCTTCTCGATTGACTCGGCGGTCATTCCGCTAGCCGTCAGATCGGCGATCCAGCGATCACGCATTGCGTCCAAGAGTTGCGTGCGCATCGGCTGATCGCGCAGCACCAGGAAGCGCCAGGGGGTCGTGTGGTGCGGGGCCGGCGCGGTGATTGCGGCCGCGATCGCGGTGTTGATTACCTCATCGTCGACCTGCTGCTCAGTGAATGATCGAATAGTTCGGCGATACGCGGACGCAGTGAGCCTGCCCTGCGCGATCGCCTCCGCGGTGCCCAGACCGAAGAGATCCTCGCTGGCCGGGCGGATGAGCGCGCGTGCGCCGGGGCCGTCGGCCTCAGTGACGAACTGCTCCATGCCGCGCAGAATCGCGATCGGATTGCCGGCGGACTTGCCCTTGACGAGATCAGCAGCGCTCGCGATCTCGTCGGCCACCGCGATGACGGTCATCTCGAGGATGCGTCCGTACTCATCAGGCGTGCCCGTGTGATCGTCGAGGGGTGAAAC
>JBPCSY010000277.1:0-2675 GCA_051006695.1 Candidatus Nanopelagicales bacterium | reverse complement strand
GCCCTCCCTCCGGATCGGGGATCCAGGCGGCAATGTCATGTTCGCGGCACACCGATGGGTGGCGCAGGGATTGCACGAGCGGTCGGGCAATTGCCTTGGGCACCGGCGTGACGAGATTGACCCAGTGGCTCGAGAGGCCGGGGGAGAGCAGGTTAATCGGCAAGATGACGCGACGTGGAAGTCCGGCCACGCGCGCATACGACTGCATCATCTCCTGATAGGAGAGCACCTGAGGACCGCCGATGTCGAAGGAGCGATTGACCTCAGGAGGAAGACCCGCCGCGAGTGTCAGATAGCGAAGTACGTCGCGAATGGCGATCGGCTGCGTTCTCGTACGCACCCAGCGCGGAGTGATCATGGCGGGAAGTCGCTCGGTCAGGTGGCGCAGCATCTCGAATGATGCGGATCCCGAACCGATGATGACGGCAGCGCGCAATTCGACGGTCGGAATCCCGGAGTCGCGAAGGATCTCGCCCACGTTGACCCGTGAGCGCATGTGCGGACTCATACGACCCACGGGCACATCCGGGGCGAGTCCGCCGAGGTACACGATCCGCGACAGGGTGCTCGTGCTTGCTGCTACCGCGAAGGTCGTGGCCATGTCGCCCTCGGAACTCTCCAGATCGCGGCCATGCTGGAGTGAGTGCATCAGGTAGTACGCAACGTCGCAGCCATCCATCGCCATGCGCAGGTCGGCAAGGCTCTCCGCATCTCCGCGGACGATCTCGACGGAATCCGCCCAGGGCATGTCGCGGAGTTTCTCGGGCGAGCGCGCGAGTACCCGAACCGAATGCCCGGCGGCCAGGAGTTGGGGCACGAGTCGCCCACCGACGTAGCCGGTGGCACCGGTCACCAGGCTGCGCATTGTCATTAGTCCAGTCTGGGGGCAGGTGTGGTTCCCGGCGAGCCGGGCGGAATCTGGCCGGGGAGAGGTCGAAGCATGATCGGCACCACGATTCCGGCCCGATCGAAGGCGAGCTTGATGCGCTCGCGGATCGTGCGCGCCAGGATGATCTGCTTCTCGGGCACTGCCTTGGCTGTCACGCGCACCACCATCGCCTCACCCGACACTGACTCGACGCCCGCGAAGGTTGGCTTGCCCAGCAGCATGTCGTCGTACGTGGGGTCCTCATCCATGTCGAGTGCGACGCTCTCGATGAGATCACGCACCCGATCGAGGTTCTCGTCGTAGGCGACGGGGATATCCACACTGGCGAGGGTCCAGCCCTGCGAGCGATTCGCTACGCGCAGGATCTCGCCGTTGCGCACGTACCAGACCACGCCGGACATGTCACGAAGACGCGTGTAGCGCAGTGCGACCTCTTCGACCGTGCCGATGACCGGGCCGAGATCCACGACATCACCGACACCGAACTGATCCTCGATGATCAAGAAGATGCCGGACAGGTAATCCTTGACCATCGTCTGGGCACCGAAGCCGAGTGCAACGCCGACGACACCTGCGCTGGCGAGCAGCGGGCCGATATTCACGCCCAGCTGCTGCAGCACCATGAGGAGTGCGATCCCCCACACGATGATCGAGACCGAGCTGGTGAGCAAGGTGCCGATCGCGGCAGCCCGCTGCTCGGTGCGCTGGGTGAGCAGCATCTCTGAGAGTTCGGCCGTGCGCGTGTACTTGCGAGTCTGCTCGAGGCGCTCGATCTTCGCGCGCTCGGACGTGCGCTTGACCACCTTGTGGATGATGCGCACGACAACGATCTGCGCAATGAGCGCGACCACGATGATGATGACGATCTGCAGGGGAGTGCCCAGAAGCCACTCGAGCGGCCCGTCATACCAATTGGCCTTGTTCGCAGCGGTGATCATCACAAGGTCCACTTCCGGAAGAACGCCAGGGTATCGGCGGTTTCCTCGATCGACTTGTCCATGGAGCGAGCGCCGTGGCCCACGTTGCCCTCGGCGCGGATGAGGATCGGGCGGGTACCCGACGTGGCGTGCTGCACTGCCGCGCAGAGCTTGCGTCCGTGCATCGGATCAGTGCGGGTGTCGTTATCGAACACCGCGAACATCGTGGCCGGGTAGTCGGTGCCCTCGTGCACGTGGTGATACGGCGAGTAGTCGATGAGCCAGCCGAACTGCTCAGCGATCTCGGGGTCGCCGTACTCGACTGTCCAGGTCGGGCCGAGCTCGGAGGTGGTGTAGCGGATCATGTCGAGCAGCGGAGCCACGCAGACCACCGCGTTGTACAGCTCAGGTCGCTGGGTCATTGCCGCGCCGACGAGAAGTCCGCCGTTCGAACCGCCATAGATACCGAGCTTCGAAGACTCCGTGTAGCCCTGGCGAATGAGGTACTCGGCTGCGGCATGGAAATCGTCGAAGACATTCTGCTTCGAGCCGAGCATGCCGGCGCGATGCCAGTCCTCTCCTTCCTCTCCGCCACCGCGAAGATTGGCGACCGCCCACACTCCGCCGGACTCGACCCACGCAAGGATCGCTGCGGAATAGCCAGGTGTCAGGGGAATGCCGAAGCCGCCGTAGCCGTAGAGGATTGTCGAACGAGGCTTATCGGGATTCTCGGTGGGCGCGATGACGAACATGCGCACGACAGTGCCGTCCTTCGAGATGTACTCGACCTGACGCGAGAACACCTTTGGTACCTCAACGGCGCCGGGGGGTGAGGCATGCAGTTTGACCTCACGAGTGCGTGCGTCGAA
>JBPCSY010000276.1:0-4185 GCA_051006695.1 Candidatus Nanopelagicales bacterium | reverse complement strand
TGATTGACGAGGTGGAATACCCCCTGCTTACCTGACAGGTCCATAGCGACACTCAGATCGCCCCACAGGGTGATGTCGTGCGGATTGACGAACGACGACACCATCACCCAGGGCTTGTCCGAATTGCGAAGCCTCTGCAACTGCTCGACGCTGAGCTCTGCGTAGACGTCGTCACGGCCACGGCCACCAGGACCACCCGATGAACCGGAATTGAGCGGGTTATTGCCGTGCGGCTCCGGGCCGATGAATCCGGTGAAGCCGTAACGCTCGAGCATGCCGGCCTCGAGGTAGATGTCCTCGAGGTACTTGTCGCGCCCACCCACGTCGTTGTACGAAGGAAGTGGGTTGTAGGAGCCGGGCTGGTACAGGTCGGCATCGGAAACGTGCCACTTGCCCTTCCAGAAGGTGTCGTAACCCGCGGTGCGGAAGTACCATCCGAGAGTCGGCACGGTCGTGGGATCGAGCCAGTACAGGTCGCGCTCGATGGCGTTCTTGGCCGACCCGGATGTCTGGGACACACCGTGCAGTGACGGGTACTGGCCCGTGAAGATCGATGCACGGCTGGGCTGGCATGCCGTGGACATGATGTGGTGATTGGTGAACTCAAAACCGTTGCGGCGCATAAGGTTCTGCCCGGGCAGATTCGCCTGGCGCCATGCCTGCAGTTCGGGGCTCTCGTACACCGGCGCGTGGCGCTGCTCGTCCATCATGATGATGAGGAAGTTCGGTCGGCGACGCAGGCGACCGCGGGCTCGGAACGACTTCTGTGGAGCAGCATTCGCCGTCGAACTCGAAGCACCGACGACCGCCATACCTGCCGCTGCGACACCTGCTGTTTGCAGGAGTTGACGACGACTGACGCCGCCCTGCTGGGTCTCGTCGCTCATCGTGCGTCCGCCTTTCGAATCGGGTCGCTGAGATACAGGTGGCCAGTTGCCACGTTGTAGGTGAGGGTGAAGTCGAAGTAGAGCGAGTTGCTCGTGATGATGTTCGTCGCGCCACGAGGAATCACGCGTGCAAAATTGCGCGATGCCTGATTTCCGGCGATGAAGAAGTTGCCCACGAACCCGGCACCCGGTACAGATAGTTCGACGCGTGTTCCTGTTCTTAGTGTGCCGCGCGCATCGACCGGCAGCCGCTTGTACACGGCGCCCTCGACCCGCATCACCGTAAAAGCGGCGTCGAACTGTGTTGGCACGCACATCTCGACCATGACGCCGAATTTCCAGCAGGCGTTCGTTGCCTGATCGTTCCAGAGATTGGCGCCGTTGGCATCCGTGCCGACGTATGGCATGTCGAAGGACATGACTGCATCAGTAGGGGGGATCGCACCGAGAATGAGACGACCTGGACGGCTCGCGTTGCCCGCAGCATCACGCTGGAAATGCAGGCTCCAGCGGAGCCCGAGGTCTCCGGGCAGTGCCGTCAGTGGGTTGACCATCGCGCCCCCACCCTTGGTGCCGAGCCCGAGCAGGCCGTATACACCTTGTTGTTCCCATGCATGCAGGTACGGCTGACTTCCAGTCGCCTGCAGGAATGGAAGGCTTGTCACGGTCGTGGCACCTCCGAAGGTCATAGCCGCCGAGCCGAGCAAGCCGGGTATGCGAGTGCCGTCGGGCCCCACGATCGAACTGTCTGCCTTGCCTACCTTGACCCCCGAGGGCGTGCGATCCCACGCTCCAGGAAACAGCACCAGGCCGGAGAAGCCTGTGTCGACGATTACTCGGAGCGGTGCAGATCGACCGACGCGCATCGTGAGAATCCCGTTTTGTCCGTTGCGACCCGGGGTGTCGGCCGTGGTGATGGGCAGCGAGATGGTGACCGGCGCACGCGCAGCAGTCGATGTCACCGCGTCTGAGTCGCTGGTGTCAGCGTGAGCCAGAGTCGGCATTCCTGCCATAAGCAGCGCTACCGAGGCGAACATCACTGCAAGTCGACTGCGGCGCACGCCGATCCTCTCCCAAAATTTGAGGAAGACGAAACGCCTCTCTCGCTTATTGGGAATTTACCTACCGGGTGCTCGAATCGACGTTGCTGTCACAGGTGTGACACGGAGCTCGGCGGAGAGCTCTGTGCCCTTCGTTCCTTCGCGTGCCTTGTACCGCCAATCGCCCTCCATGGCTCGCACCCATGTGGTGATAACAACCGAGCCCAATCCGCGGGGTCGATCTTCCTGCAGGCCGATTCCGTCGTCGACGACGCTGACGCGCACGATGTCTAGGTCACTCGAGACGCGGATGTCGACTCGCGCTGCTTGTGCGTGGGCCGCCACGTTAAGCAGGCCCTGCTCAACAATCCGGTAACAGGCGAGGAGTAGAGATTCACCAAGTTCGTGACGATACTCGTCGATCCCGGAATCGACATCGACAACGATGAGCATGCTCGCTTCGAACGGCATGGCGAGATCCTCGATGGCCGTTTGCAGATCGACTGAATCAAGGTCCGGGCTGAGTGATCGCGCCGCGTTGCGTAGGTCCAATGAGCGCAGTGTCTCCAACCGTTGGATCAGCGGATGCAGGCTCGACTGCTCAGCTATCGGAAGCAATTGCACGACACTGCGCATCTCCATACTCACCGCGATCAGTTCGGACTGAACCCGATTGTGCAGCATGGATGAGATCTGTCGTCGCGCATCTTCATCGGCTGTCAGAATGAGGATTTGTTGCTCACGTGCAATCTCAAGTGCTTCCTGGGTGGCCTCTACTTGGTCCTGCACTCGCCGGGTGGCGATGCCGATCAACATGTTTACGAGCAGCATGGCTGAGACGGAGCGGATGAATGCTGGCCCCACACCCAGACCCTCGGACGGCAGATCAGGAGCCCACGGATAGTACGTGCGCACTAGTGCCGCCGCGATTCCCGCGAGCACCAGAAAAGAGAGGTAGCTTCCCCAATGCACTCCGTGGCGTCGTTGCCAAGCCTGGCCGACTAGGGCCCACACCCACGTCACACCGGCAATCAGCGCACTGGTGATGATGGCAGCCAACGACGTGTCCGATTTCCACCAGTACGCAGTGGCGGGGATGAGCATGACCAATAAGGCCAACGTTCCGACGGTGCACGCGAGCAGGGCCGGGCGAATCGGATAAGGGCCGAAAACTCTCAGGATCCGTTGCACACCCGTGGTGCGGTTGGGCAGAGTCACGATTCGAGCCCATCCCAGCTACTGTCGCGGACCAACTGGAGATAGGCGAGGACGGCGAGGGTGCGAAGATCGCCGCCTGCAGCTTCGGGGACGAGGATGCGATAGGACCGTGACAATTCCTTGCGCACGCCATCATGCGAAGCACCTAAACGAGCTGAGATCTCTGGCGCGGTGAGGCCGGTCGCCGCCAGTGCCATGATGGCGCGTTGGCGATCGGTCAGTTGCGCTAGCAACGATAGTTCCCCAGCGCCTGTTGCCGCGGAGTCTGCCCGGTCGTGACTGATTCCACGCGCCGTGGCACGAAGAATCGACACCATGTCCTCGGTACGCATATCGCCAGTCTTGGGGATGAAAGACCAGCCTATGCGCTGGGTTTTGGGAACTCGTCGCGCAAGATTGCGCATTGAGTACTGCGAATAGACAACGATGCCGATGTCGGAATTCCTCTGCCGCAGCCCTATACCGAGATCAATGCCACTCAATTCATCAGCGCCGAGATCTAAATCGAGTAGCGCAACATCAGCTCGAACCACTTCAGGCGAGGTGAGTGCATCACGCGCCGATCCCGACTCCAGCAGCAGTTCAATGCCTTCGGCGCTACGCAACGAACGGGTAATGATGCCGCGCAGCGCAGGATCATTCTCCACATAAATGACCCGGGTGTTGCGCACGGCACCATGATGGCAGCCGATCGAGGGACATGACCTCTACGGTCATGATTGTGACACCGCCTGGTTGAGGGCGCCTCAGCCCGAGGTCACAATTGCAATGAATAGCGGCTGCGCGTCTGGGACACGCCGACAGCAGTACGACCTCCACGATCTACGCCATGTAACCAAGAAGCAGCGCAGGGGCGCAGCGGAAACCTACGAACGGATCGTCGAGGGCTCCTAGAGGCCCAAATGTTAGACAGAACTGTTAGACGATTTACTGTCTGCGGGCGTTGCATCTCGGCGTCAGAGGCTCATTTCCGTCACGAAATGGGCCGTGTCCTTTGGAGCCGCCTCGGGGATTTGAACCCCGGACCTACGCATTACGAG
>JBPCSY010000275.1:0-4645 GCA_051006695.1 Candidatus Nanopelagicales bacterium | reverse complement strand
CTATAGCCCACATCAAAGCGGTTCTCATCCTGCGCTCGCAGGACGCACAACGCCGGTTCGTTGGTGGGATTGCGCACCTCGAACTCAACCGAGACGCTCGTGGGGCTCGTGACATTCCAAGTCAGTAATCGATACTGCGCGGTTTCACGACCCAGATTGGTGGTGGCCCAGGCCACTGCACCGAAGAAGAGCGTGATGACGATGATGATCACCGCGACCGTGCCCCAATTGCGCTTGCCCACGCCATAGCGCGCCCGCATCTCCGGGCTGAGCTGGTCGGCGCGATAGGGGCTGGGCATGGGTCCTCATCTCGGGCGTCCGACTGGGGTCGCGTGGCGGCTGACGGGTGCTCTTGGGAGACTAGCGTGGTGACCCCCGCCCTGCGCCTGATGGCCGTGCATGCGCACCCCGATGACGAATCCAGCAAGGGCGCCGCCACGACCGCGAAATACGTCGAGGAGGGCATCGAGGTCATGGTCGTGACCTGCACGGGTGGTGAGCGCGGTGATGTCCTCAATGAACGAGCCCAGCGCGCGGTCGACGAACTCGGCCTCGAGGAGGTTCGCCGTCGTGAGATGGCCGAGGCTGCCTCGATCCTCGGCGTGCATCACGCCTGGCTCGGCTTTCCCGACTCCGGGTATCCCGAGGGTGACCCACTGCCGCCATTGCCGGCCGGCTGCTTTGCCGATCTCCCGCTCGAAGAGGTCACCCCATCTCTGGTGCGGCATATTCGCGAGTTTCGCCCTCATGTCGTGACCACCTATGACGAGAACGGCGGCTATCCGCACCCCGATCACGTGCGCACGCACGAGATCACGATGAGTGCGATTGACGCTGCAGCGGATGAGTCCTACCTGCCCGACCTCGGTGCGCCCTGGCAGGTGCAGAAGATCTACTACAACCAGCAGTTCACCAAGGCACGCGTCACCGCATTGCATCTCGCGATGATTGACGAGGATCTCGAATCGCCGTATCACGACTGGCTCAAGAACTGGGATGAGCGTCCTGATGCCGCGTCGCGCATCACGACGCGTATTGACGCAGCAGACTGGTTCGAAGTTCGCGATCGCGCGCTCATGGCTCACGCGACGCAGATCGATCCCGACGGGCAGTGGTTCGCCGTGCCGATGGAGCTTCAGAGGAGTGTCTGGCCGACCGAGGATTTCGAGCTGGCCCGCTCCCTGGTGGAGACTGACATCCCCGAGACCGATCTGTTCGCAGGACTGAGGTAACAATGATCTACGCAGATGCCACTGACGACCTCAACTCAGTCATCGACGGCGCAGGCCCGATCGCGGGCGTGTTCTTCCTTTTCCTGGGAATTGCGATCTTCGTGATCTGGAAGTCGATGAACCGGCAGATCAAGAAAATCAACCCTGACCTGCCCCCGGGTCGCGCTGATCGCCTTCGCATGGCGGACGAGAAATACACGGCGGAGGCGGAAGCTCGCGGTGCCGAGGAGCAGCGCGACGAGACCCAGGCCGCCGCGAAGCGCGGCGCGGAAGATGCCGCGTCAGCACACTCCGAGGAGCAACCTCCTGCCAATGGCTAGTCGCATGCTGCGTCTTGCCTTGACCCCGCGCTGGATCGCGCTGGGCGTCCTCGCGATCGCCTTGGTCATCGGTTGCGTCATGCTCGGTCGTTGGCAGTGGGAACGCACGCAGGACATCCTGGCGGCGGAACGCGCGGCCCAGGGTGCGCCGATCTCAGTATCCGAAGTAGCTCCCCCCGGCGCCGAGATCGATAGCGCCGATATCGGCCGTCAGGTGATGGCCACCGGCACGTACCTCGGTGCCGAGCAGGTGGTCGTGACCAATCGAGTCCTCGACGAACGGCCCGGCATCCGGGTCGTGACCCCATTGCAGCTCGCAGACGGCTCGGTGATCGCGGTTAATCGAGGGTGGCTCCCGGATGCCAGCGCCGCCGGCTTCCTTCCGCCGACGGGCCAGGTGTCCGTGCAGGGCACGTACACCCCGGACGAGGAGTTCTACTCAGATGCACCGGTGACTGAGGGCAGCGTCCTGACGATCTCCGGAACTGAGCTGGGAGCGCGCTGGAAGCTGCCGGCCCACGCCGGCTACCTCAACCTCGTCTCGCAGAGCCCTGCCGCCGTGGATGCGCCCATTCCCGTGCCTGCGACCGTGCAGACGTCCGACGTGCCGTTCCCGCTGCAGAACTTCGGCTACGCCTTCCAGTGGTGGATCTTCGCGCTTTTCGTGGTGTTCGCCTACGTGCGCTGGCTGAGTCTCGATGCCCGGCCCAAGGCTGGCCCGTCCGAGCCGGATTCCACTACGGTTTCCTCATCATGATCACAGTCATCGGCGAGGCCCTTGTCGACATCATTGTCGATACTTCGGGCAATGTGACCTCGGTTGTCGGCGGGGCTCCGCTCAATACGGCCCGCACGTGTGCCCGACTGGGAATCGACACCACCTTTCTCGGCGGTGTCTCACTCGATGCCTTCGGCGGACGCATCATGCGCCTGCTCTCCGATGACGGAGTCACCTACGGCCTCGGTGCTCAGGTGCACGAGCCGACCACACTGGCCATCGCCCAGATCGACGAGCACGGTGCGGCCACCTACCGCTTCATGATGGACGGCACGTCGGCTGCTGCGGTGACGCCCGACCAGGCGCTCGCCGCCGTCGGAGCCGACTGCAAGGTCGTGCACGCGGGCACCTTGGGTCTCGTGCTGCAGCCGCTCGCTGATGCCACGCGCGCCGTGGTGGCCGCATCGCCTGATAACCGCATCGTGATGATCGATCCCAATTGCCGCCCGAGTGTCATGACGACCTCCGATGTCTTCCGAGCCACCCTCGATGCCGTCCTCGGTCGCGCCGACATCGTCAAGGTCAGTGGTGACGACCTCGAATTCATGTTTCCCGGCGTCGACCTGGTCGAGGCAGCACGCACACTGCGGTCGCAGAGTGGCGCCGTCGTGCTGTTCACTGACGGCGCTAAGGCTGTGCGCGTCATCAACGGTGCCGATGAGGTCGTGCTCGACGTCCCGAAGGTGCCGGTGGTCGACACCGTCGGTGCCGGAGATTCCTTCAGCGGCGGATTCCTTGCCGAATGGATGCATCGAGGCCTGACCCGCGATGACATACGCGACACCGAGAAGGTTGTCAGTGCGGTGAGGTACGGAATCGCCGTCGCGGGCATCACCTGCCAGCGTCCAGGTGCGGATCCGCCGCGCACCGGCGAAGTTCCGGGCTACTAGGCTCGCGAGCATGCAGAAGCTTCGTCACGCAGCCCTTCGCTACCGGGTCATGGCCTGGGTCACCGGTGTTGTCCTTGCCACGGCATTCCTGTGGATGCTGCTGCTCTGGATCCTCTGGGTCGCTGACGGCCAGGGGGCCTGGACCTTCTTCTCTGACAATGAGACCAAGCCTGCCGCCTACAGCGTTCTATGGATCGCCCACGGCTGGCTCTACTTCATCTACTTGATCGTCGGCGTCGATCTCGCATTCCGCATGCGCTACGGAATCCTGAAGACCCTCGGAATCCTTCTCGCCGGCACGATTCCGTTCATGTCATTCGTGGCTGAGCGTGTGACCCATCGTGACGTGGCGGCGCGCATCGATGCATCCTCGGGCAACTAGCCCAGCGTCCAGTCAATCGGTTCGCCGCCGAGATCCTCGAGGTACTCGTTAGCCCGGCTGAAGGGCTTCGACCCGAAAAAACCTCGGTCTGCCGACATCGGGCTCGGATGTGCGCTGGTGATCAGCGGAACATCGGGCAGTGAATCCTCGAGTGTCTGCGCGTCCTTGCCCCACAAGATCGCGACGAGCGGCTCGTCATCTCGCGCCACCAAACCCGCAATCGCCGCGTCGGTGATGCGCTCCCAGCCGATTCCGCGGTGGCTGCCCGGTTCGCCTGAGCGAACGGTGAGGACCCTGTTGAGCAGCAATACCCCGCGTTCTGCCCACGGAGAAAGATCACCGTTGATCGGTCGGGAGATACCGAGATCGGCCTCCAGTTCCTTGTAGATGTTCTGCAGGCTTCGCGGGATGGGTCGAACGTCAGGTGCAACGGAGAAGGACAGACCAACCGCATGCCCCGGCGTCGGATACGGATCCTGGCCCACGATGAGTACGCGTACCTCAGACAGTGGCTGAGTGAATGCGCGAAGGATGTTCGCACCTGAGGGGAACCAGGCCTGCCCCGCTGCTGACTCCTGACGCAGAAACTCTCCGATGGCAGTGAGGGTCTCTCTCTCATGCTCCAGCACGGGCACCCACGTGGGATGCACGAGCTCCTCGAGGGACTTTGCCACGTCCGAAGATTACTGTGCGAACGCGAGTAGCCTGAAAGCATGCCGTACCCGCCAGATCATCAGGACAAATGGCGTCAGCGCATTCGGCCGATCGATCCGACCACGCGACTTCCCATCAAAAGGCTGATCCCACTCGTGCTCGTCGAGACAATCGGGATGGCAGTGCTCTTCGGCGTCTATCACCTCCTTGATCTCGGCCGTACGCCACTGGCCCCCCTGATCGTTCCGCCCCTTGTCACGTTCGCGCTGGTGTTCGCCACCGCGCATTCCCCTGCGTCGAGACCCCTTCGGGTGATCGCGGCCTACGCCATCGCGGGCTTCTTCGGCCTGGGGATGATGTGCGTGCCCGGATCGCGATTGCTCAACTCG
>JBPCSY010000274.1:0-5364 GCA_051006695.1 Candidatus Nanopelagicales bacterium | reverse complement strand
CCTCGTCCTCGGTGATCAGGCGCTCGGCCTGGAGCTCGGGAATGTCCACCTGCTGGGGAGCAGCCTGCATTGTCGCGATGACGTTCTGGAGACCCTGAATCTGGTCTGCCATCTCGCGAAGCTGTTCCTGCGCACGCAGGTAACGCCCATGTACGGACTTGTACTTATGCTCCCAGCTCTCGTCATCTTGGCGAGGTTCGGCCTTGGCTTCAGGCTTGGCTTCCTGGGTAGCCTCCGCCTCCGCGTTCAGCGGGGGCTGGCCATCGTTCTGGGGGGCTTCTTCGTTACCTTCCGAAGTAACCTGGGGCTGGTCACCATTGAGCGCGTTGACGATCTGCTCGGAACGCGCTGCTGCGGCGCGAACGGCGGCAGGCAGCTTGATGTTGGGATCGTCCTGGAGGGTCTGCTCTTTCACTTACGTTTTCCTTCAATTTTGTCTGCGCTCGCAATGCACTCCGCCAACAGGCCGTAGAGGTGCGCAGATGCCTGGGCACGTCCTTGGGCTACGGGCAGATTCTCGAGGGGAGACTGGATGCAGTTATCGCGGTAGTTGTCGGTGTAGGCGCGGAGTGCCCCCAAGAACTGTTTCCAGCTCTCGGGGGATGTCCGTGCCAGCCTGGCCGAAGCCAGGATCAGGTCTCGGTCTGGGCTCACTTCTTGCCCATGCCGAAGATGCCAAGGGACTTGGAGTTCAGCCCCTTGCCGTTCTTGGCCATGTTCAGAAGGTTCTGCGTGCTGGGCTTTTCAGAGCCCGGCGCTCCCTTCTTGTAGTCGGTGCGCTGCGGGCTATCCGAGCCGCCACCATCTTTCTTGTCCATGCAGGTGCATCCCATATTTAGGCCGAGAGGATCGTGTCCCAGGTGCCATTCACCATGCAGACGAACTCAGCACCCTTGGCCGCAGCCAGCGCGTAGCCAGCATTGGCTGACAGGGCGTTGACCTTGTCGCCGGTGCTCGGGAACACGGTCACCGAGTTGGCACCCTTGTTGAAAACCACCACGCGCGAGCCAGCGACGGCGGCGGGCAGCTTCACCGAGTCAGCGGCAGTCGCGACCGTCGAGACACGGTTGTAGGTAGCCGTCAGAAGGACAGCATCATCCTGGCCGCCACCAGCAAAGGCAGTGATGCCGCTGGCAGTGGAGTCGCGATCGAAGATCGCGCCAGAAACGTCGCTGGGGTCGAGAAAGAGCTTACGAACAGACATTGATTGTTACCTCGTGAAGTAAGTTGGAGTCAGCGGGGCTTGGCGTTCGCAGCCGGAGAGAAGCCAGCCATGTGGCCCTTGCCGCCCGAAACCTTGAACGAATTGTCGCCGCCGCGACCGCCGGACGAGACCTGGCCAGAGACGGCGGGAGCCGCGCCGTGCTGCTTGCCCATGACGCCGGTGCGGCCACCCTTGATGGCGGCGTTGCTGGCAGGAGCGAGCGACGAACGGTTGGAGACACCGGCTTCCTGCGGAGCAGCGCCCGACTTGCCGAACATCTTGGTCGAGCCGCCCTTGGCACCGATGTTGGTGCGCTCGGACTTTTCCTTGGTCTTGCCCGAAGGCATCGAATTGTTGGTCTTCACCATGGTTTCACCTCAGTATTTCTTGCAAGAGAGTTGTTTGCCCTTGCCACTATCCATGGCTTGGACGCTTCCGCCCTCCTCGAATTTGGGGAGGTAGGAACTTGCTTTGCCGCCCGACATCGCGTCTTTCATCTCGCGCGACGGCTTATAGGGCTTCGGCTTGGGGATGTAATTCTTGCGCGGCTTCTTGAGACCGAGGTTCATTCCCGGTCCCTTGACCTGCCTGACGGCGGACTTTGAGCCGCTGGACTTGGTGTAGTCTTTCATTTCTTGGGTCCTTTCACCGAGCCGCCCTTGGCAAAGCGACCGCCGCCATAGCCAAAACTACCGTGGCCGCCGGTCACGGCAGTGGGCAGGTTCCCAGGGATGCGGTCGTAGTACTGCTTGAATTGCGCAGGCACAGCGCCCGTCGTCGGGCCGTAGCCCTGAATCTCGTAGCCGCCGGTGATCGACGTGATGCGCCCGATGGGCTTGGCCGGAGGTGCCATACCGACGGGGACGGCTGCGCGACGAACAGGCTGCGCGACGACCTTCTCGCGCTGCACGCGCCGAACCGGCTCGCCCATCACGTAGCCATAGTCGCCGTCCGGGTTGCGCGCCCTGGAGCCAGTAACCTTGCCGGTCGTAACTCCGGTGCCGTTCACGCCACCCTTGTTGCCGCCGCCCATGCCGCCACCGGAACTGCCGCCCTGGCTCACACTGTTGCTGAAACCGCCATTGCCACGGTTGCCCGAGCCATTCACGCTGGAACCACCGGCCACACCGCCGACTTCGCCGCCGTTCTTGTAGTGGGCGACGACCTTGGACTCGTAGTGCTTGCAGCCCTTGAGGCCGCCGGTGCGCTTGACCATCACGAGCCTCCAGAGATGTTGGTGCGCGGACCTATGTCGCCCGAAGCGCCCGTGTCCTGCTGGCCGCCCTGCGCCTCGGCGGCATTCTCGCCCATGCCTGCGTGGCCCGGCATCATCTGCTGCTGGGCAAGCGCCTGGGCCATCTTCTGCTGCGAATCGAGCTCGTCCTCGGACGGGACGATCTGTTCGCCGGGCAGGCCAATGGTCGTTGCGACGTTGCGAAGGATGGCGGCGCGGCCCTTGGGACCGACGATCTGCGCGTCGATCGGGTTGGCCGTGATCTGGAGGAACTCGAGTTGACGAGCGCGCTGGGTTTCTTTCTGGACAGCCACGCTGACACCCAGAACCCGCACCTTCTCCTCGCCGGTCAGCATGCCCGACTGGTCGGTGAGCATGACCATGTCGTAGAGCGCGCTCAGGAGCGGATCGAGGACGTCACGGTCGATGTTGGCGGCGACAGTCTGGAGGATCTTGCTGGCGTTGCCCATGAGCATAGCAAGGCCGCTTGCCGTTCGCCCTGCGCCACCAGTAGCCCCAGATCCGGCGAGATACTTGGGGATGGCTGTCAGCTCGTCAGCCATGTCCACGATGCGCTGGTAGACACCGAGCAGCTCCTGCGAGTTCGAGTTGGGTTGGAAAAACGTGACGGGCGGAGCGCCGTTGTTGCCCATGGGGTCGCTCTGGACGTGCCAGCGCTTCCACGGATAGAGCTGCTCGCCGTCCTCGTCGGGGCTCAGCCGCTCGTCGTTCACGACCACCTGCGGGCCGGAAGAGATGCTCAGGTTGTTGATCAGTGCACGGAGGGTGGCGTTACCGGCTTCCTGAATATCGTTGAGGATGTCAGGCAGGCCGTTGCCGACGGGCGTGCCGGGCACCTTCTCGAAGCTGGTGATGTAGTAGGGATGGCGCTTCCTCGGGGAGGGAGCCATCTGCACCTTGATGACATAGTTTCCGATCAGCCAAGCCTGCACGAAGTAGTCGCGCAGCGGGTCGGCAATCAGGCTCTTCTCCATGCCATAATCCAAGAGCATCTGGCCCTGGATATTGCCGGTGTACTCCAGGCAGGTGATCATGCCTGACTGGTTCAGGTTGGGGTTCTCGCGGGATTCCTGGACCGCGCGCTCAGCGTCGGTCACGTCCCAATTATCGACGAGGCCGCCCTGCCCGTAGAGGCGAAGCACCTCGCGAATGTTCTCTTGGTTGTAGCCCGGCAGGTCGAGCAGATCGTTGAGGTCGGCCCTCGTCAGGCGCGTGCGCTCGATGATGGCAGCGTCCTCGATGTCGGAGACGCCGGGGGTCCACCAGATGTCGAACGGAGAAACCCGCGTCCAGGTGAGACGCGGCACCTGCTTCACGATGGCTTCGTTACTTTCCCAAGTAACCGTCGGGATGATCCTGACGACCGGCCCCTTGATGCAGGCGAACGGGAACAGGGGCAGATCCGAGATGAACTCCGCCAGCGCCTTGTAGAAGCCACCCTGCTTGAGGATCTCGTCGAGCTTGTCCTCGGCAACGCGGGCCTGCTGACCGACTTTCTTCTTGGCGGCCTGGCGCGCAGCCTCGACGAGCTGCTGCGTGCGGTCCCTGATCTGGTCGATGTCGGGCTGCTGGCCCGAACCGGCGAGGCCACCGATCTCGGCGGTCACCAGCTCGTTGATCGACTTCATGATGTCGTCGGGGATCTTCGGGTCGTCAGCGGGATCGAGCCCCCACGGGCGATCCGGCGAAAGATAAACATCGCGAAGCAGCGAGCTCGCGCCCCGGCATTTCATGGCGACGATGCGGGCGTAGATCTCCGAGCCACCGAACTGGCGGATCTCGTTGAGCTTGGCTGCGTCGTACTGGCCGTTGAAGACCCGCAGCGCATTGAGAAGACGATCGGACCAACCGGACAGCGTATTTGACCGGTGGCGCTTCATCTGATCGAACTCGCGGCGAATGTAGACCGCAAGGTTTGTCAACATTTCCGTTGACGAATTGGCTGCGTCCTTGGCGGCGGCCATCTCCTCGTCACGCGCCTTGATGGCGGCATCGAGTTCGTTAGGACCGACTACGCGCAGGACTGCGCCCAATGCTTGTGCCATGAAAAGAAATTCCCGGCTCTCGACGATTACCTACTAGATACAGTATGGTCGGGGTGTAATGCAACTATTCACCCTCGCGGAGGCACTATATGGCCGATCTTCCCGAAAAGCGAGCGGGTTTTAACGAAGTAACCTTGCTGAAACTCGCGCGCGAGATAGCAATGGACATTCGCCCAACCGAAGAGATACTTGAAACCCATGGTTTGAGTGCTTCGGACTGGGAAAAAACCCGCGAAAACCCCTATTTTCAGGGCATTTTGAGGTCCGAAATCGAGGCTTGGCAGGCCGCTGGAAACACTGCGGAACGGGTAAAACTCAAGAGTTTGGCCTTCGTAGAGGAGGCTTTGCCCGAGTTTTACGCCCGCGCACACGACCCGAAGGAGCCTTTGAACTCGAAAGTCGAGGTCCTGAAGACCATTTCGAAGTTCGCGGGCATCGGTGGAAGCAACTTTGATGCTGCTCTGGGGGGTGAAAAGCTCTCCGTGACCATCAATCTGGGCGCGGACCACTCCCTGAAGATCGAGAAGGACATTACTTCGAAAGTAATCGAGCACGAGGACGCCGCGTGACCACGATCAACTACACAGCACCCCCGACTTGCGCCCGTTTCATGAAATCCGAGAGCTTCGGCAGGCTGATCGCCGGGCCGGTCGGCTCTGGAAAGACCACCGCCTGCCTGTTCGAGCTCTTCCGGCGGGCCTGCGAACAGGCTCCCGCCCCGGATGGCCTGCGCTACACCCGCTTCGCGATCGTCCGTCAGACCCTGAAGCAGCTCAAGGATACCGTCCTGAAGGACATCACGAGCTGGCTGAAGGGCGTGGCCGAGTTCAAGGTCAGCGACAACACGATCTACATCGAGG
>JBPCSY010000273.1:0-4969 GCA_051006695.1 Candidatus Nanopelagicales bacterium | reverse complement strand
CCACCGTGCCGTGGGGAGTCTCGGAGAGCGCTGCCGCGAGGGTGGACTCCGGCAGATCCGCTAGTTCGCCGCGGCCGAATAGGGCGTGCCCGGCAGCCTCCGCCGCATCGCGCTCAGCCTCACCATGGACCAAGGCGGTCAATTCCATTGCCAGGGAACGCTGTGCTGCCCGCTCATGCGGACTCTGCACTGTCGCCTCGAGCAGGTTCCGAATATCGTCGCGGCCCTTGAAGCTGTAGGTGCGCAGCAGCACGGGTACGTCGCGGTCATCTGCGTTGAGCCAGAACTGGAAGAAGGCGTAAGGGCTTGTCAGGCCAGGATCTAGCCACACCGTGCCCGATTCGGTCTTGCCGAACTTAGTGCCATCGGCCTTCACCAGCAGCGGTGTTGTCAACGCGTGGACGGTCGTCTGCTCCACTCGGCGGATCAAATCGGTACCCGCGGTGATGTTGCCCCACTGATCAGAACCACCGGTCTGCAAGGTGCACCCGTGCGAGCGATACAGCTGCAGGTAGTCGAAGGACTGCAGCAACTGGTAGCTGAACTCCGTGTACGAGATGCCTTCCTTGGCGAGTCGAGCAGCGACGGCCTCGCGATCGAGCATGCGATTGACGCTGAAGTGCTTGCCGATATCCCGGAGGAATTCCAGTACTGAGACGCCCACAGTCCAGTCGTAGTTGTTGACCATCTCGGCGGCATTGGTGCCCTCGAAGTCGTAGAAACGCTCCAGCTGGCTGCGAATCCGCCCCACCCACTCTTCGACCACCTCACGCGGATTGAGCGTGCGCTCCCCCGTCATCTTGGGGTCGCCAATGAGGCCGGTTGCTCCACCGACGAGTGCCAGAGGCCGATGACCGGCCATCTGGAACCTGCGCACCGTGAGAATCTGGGCGAGGTTGCCCAGATGCAGGCTCGGAGCCGTCGGGTCGAATCCGCAGTACAGGGTGATGGGCCCAGCCTCGGTCGCCGCCTGCAGGGCGCCTAGGTCGGTGCTCTGGGCAATGAGCTCGCGCCAGATGAGTTCGTCGAGGATGCCTGTTGTCACTCGCTCATCTTGGCGCACTCGCCCTCGCGACGGCGCGCTGGCTCACCGATCGCGCATTAGGCCCAGGTGGCGGCGTCAGCCGCGATCATGCGCTGCAGATCTGCCAGCTGTTCGCGCACTCGGGCGGGAGCAGTGCCTCCGAAGGCCGAGCGGGAATCCAAGGAGCCGCGCACGGACAGGACCTCCCGGACCTGGGGAGTCAGGTGCTCGGAGATGTCCGAGAGCTCTGCATCACTGAGATCCCAGAGCTCGACGTCGCGCGACTCGGCTGCGCGAACGCAAGCCCCTGCGATCTCGTGCGCTTCCCTGAACACCACGCCCGAACGCACGAGCCACTCCGCGATATCCGTGGCGAGCGCGAACCCCTGCGGCGCTGAGTCGTTCATCCTCTGGGTATCGAATCGCAATGTCGCGATCATGCCGGTCATGGCAGGGAGCACGAGAAGTAGTTGCTCGACTGTGTCGAACACCGGCTCCTTGTCTTCCTGGAGGTCGCGGTTGTACGCGAAGGGCAGGCCTTTGAGAGTCGCCATCAAGCCAGTGAGATTTCCGATCAGGCGACCTGACTTCCCGCGTGCGAGTTCGGCAACGTCGGGATTCTTTTTCTGGGGCATGATCGACGAACCAGTCGACCAGGCATCATCTAGTCGAGCCCAGCCGAATTCACGAGAGGTCATCAAGATGACCTCCTCGCCAATACGCGACAGGTGCACGCCAAGCATGGCCGAGACGAAGAGGAACTCCGCCACCCAGTCACGATCGCTTACCGCGTCGATGGAATTGCCGAGTGCACGCTCGAAGCCAAGATCGACGGCGACGGCGCGCGGATCAAGACCCAGGCTGGATCCTGCCAGCGCGCCGGATCCGAGCGGTGATCGCGCCGTACGGCGATCCCAGTCTGCATAACGCTCGATATCACGTCCAAGAGCGTGCACGTGCTTGGCTAGCTCGTGGCCGAAGGACACCGGTTGTGCATGCTGAAGATGGGTGAACCCTGGTGAGTAGGTCTCGATGTGCTGGCTCGCTTGCTGCATGAACGCGTCCTGCAAATCGATGATCGCACGCACGATCGACCGCACTTGATCCCGCAGGTACAACCGAAAATCGGTGGCGACCTGATCATTACGACTGCGCCCGGCGCGCAACTTCCCGCCCAGTTCGCCGAGACGAGAAATCAGGTGACGCTCGATCGCGGTGTGAACATCCTCATCCTGCGCCTCCGGCCCGATCGCCCCTTCCGCCACCTGGACGGCCAGTTCAGCGAGGGCACTGTCAACGGCAGCGAGTTCGGTGTCAGAGAGAAGTCCGGCCGCGTGAAGGATTCGCGCGTGGGCGCGCGTCTGCGCGATGTCGTAAGGCGCTAAGCGCCAGTCGAAGTGAACGGAGGCACTCAACGCCGCCATCGCATCGGAGGGCCCTGACTCGAAGCGTCCGCCCCACAGTCGGGTGGGCTGCTGTTCGGTCACGGTGCTGTCCCTTCAATCACGGTGCTGTCCCTTCGATCATGATGTCCTTCTCTCGGCCACGCCCCTGGGTCGGCCTGGCGCCATTGTGCCGTGCGGAACGATAGGGCCCTGCCCGCCACCCGCGAGCAGGAGCAACCTGTCGCATAGATCACGGGCTGCTTCCGTAGAACGCATCACCACGATCACCGTGTCGTCACCCGCCACTGTTCCGACGAGGTCCTCGACATTCGTCCTATCGAGAAATCCTGCGAGGTAATGCGCCGCTCCGGGCGGTGTGTGCAGGACCGCGATATTGAGCGCGGCTTCCGCGTCGAGAAGCACATCTGCAGCCACTCGGGCAAGGGCATCGGCCCCGGTTGAAGGTGACAGCCTCGAGACCGTGGGTTGCACGATCTCATAGCGAATGCTGCCGTCGACTTCGTGTCGCTTGACGGCCCCGATCGCCTCGAGATCGCGGGAGACTGTGGCCTGCGTGACGGAGATTCCTTCGCTCTCGAGCAGTGTTCGCAGATCACCCTGGGACACGATGGCCAAAGTGGAGATCAGCTCAGCGATGCGCGCACGACGCGCGGCCATGCTGGTGGGGGCGCTCATGTCAGGCTCCCTTGGACTGCTGTGCAGGCGCGCTGCCATCTCGTGATGACTTCGTCAAGGTCCTCGTCTGTGATGGTGAGAGCTGGGGCCATGCGCACGGCATTCGGTGCGACCGCATTGACCAGGAGTCCATGAGCGCGGCACTCGCGCTCGAGATCCGCGGCGGCGATTCCTCGCAGCACGCAGGCGAGCAACAGGCCGCGACCGCGGACGTGACTGACGACACCGCCTGACGAATCGACGAGGCTGGTTGCAAGGCGTTCGTGAATCCGCGAGGTGCGCGACACGAATCCACCCTCATCAAGAATCTCGATCACGGCGAGGGCGGCCGCACTGCACACGGGATTGCCGCCGAAAGTTGAGCCGTGCGATCCCGGCTGGAAGAGCTCGGCAATGCTCCCGAGCGCGATACACGCGCCGATGGGAAGACCCCCACCGAGCCCCTTCGCCATCGTCACGATGTCCGCGAACACGCCATCATGCTGATGCGCGAACCACGTGCCCGTGCGCCCCATGCCGGTCTGCACCTCGTCGAGAATGAGCAGAGCACCGTGACGATCGGCGATCTCGCGTGCCTTGGCCAAGTAGCCGTCTGGCGGCACGATCACGCCCCCTTCACCTTGGATGGGCTCAAGGACGATCGCTGCCGTCGCGTCCGTGACAGCTGCGGCAAGCGCCTCGGCATCACCGAAAGGAACCGCCGTCACGTCACCCGGAAGTGGACGGAAGGGATCCTGCTTGGCCGGCTGCGCCGTGAGTGCGAGCGCGCCCATGGTGCGGCCGTGGAATCCGCCTTCGGCTACGACCATGTGCGTGCGGCCGGTCAGTCGTGCGAGCTTGAAGGCAGCCTCATTCGCCTCCGCACCCGAATTGCAGAAGAACACGCGACCATCGACGGGTGCATCGAGCAACGTGAGCAGGCGCTCGGCCAGGGTGATGACCGGGCCCGTGGCTGCCAGGTTGCTCGTATGTCCGAGCGTCGACATCTGAGCCGTCACGGCTTCGACGAGACGCGGATGCGCATGACCCACCGCGTTGACGGCAATGCCGGCGATGAGATCGATGTACTCATTGCCCTCGGAGTCCCAGACACGCGATCCGGATCCGCGCACGAGTTCGATCGGTGGAGTGCCGTAATTGTTCATCAGCGCGGACTGCCACGACTGCGACCAGGTGCTCATCAGGAATGACCGTCCGGCAGCACCATGGTGCCGATTCCGTCATCGGTGAAGACCTCCAGCAGGACCGAGTGCGGCAGCCGGCCATCGATGACGTGCGCGCGCGGCACGCCGCCCTGCACGGCGCGCAGGCACGCCTCCATCTTCGGCACCATGCCCGATTCCAGCGACGGCAGCATGCCCTGGAGCTCGGTCGTGGAGATTCGCTTGATGATCGATTCGCGATTAGGCCAATCGGAGTAAAGCCCCTCCACATCGGTGAGCAGCACGAATTTCTCCGCACCAAGAGAGATGGCCAACGCTGCGGCGGCAGTATCGGCGTTCACGTTATGCACGACACCATCGGCATCGCGAGCAACGGTCGACACCACGGGGATGAGCCCGTCGTCGAGCAGTTGAGTCACGAAGTCAGGATTGACCTCGACGACATCGCCCACCTGGCCAATGTCGACACTGGCGCCCTCGACTGTGGCCGTGCGGCGCTCAGCCACGAAGAGATCGGCGTCTTCGCCGGACATGCCCACGGCATAGGGACCGTGATCGTTGATGAGTCCGACGAGTTCGCGCTGTACTTGTCCGACGAGCACCATCGCCACGACATCCATCACCTCGGGAGTCGTCACCCGGTAGCCACCGCGAAACTCCGACTCGATACCAAGGCGACTCAGCATGCTGTTGATCTGCGG
>JBPCSY010000272.1:0-2906 GCA_051006695.1 Candidatus Nanopelagicales bacterium | reverse complement strand
TGGCAGAACTTGTTCAGTGCGGCTGCACGTGCTGCATCAGGCTCGATCGTGCCGGGCTTGACCAACTCGATCGCGATCATCGCGCCACGGCCACGGATCTCGCCGATAGTCGGATGTGCCGATTGAATCTCGCGTAGGCGCGGGACCATGATGGCCTCGATCTCGCGAGCTCGCGCATTGGCGTCGGTCTCCTCCATCCAGCGGATGGCGCCGAGCGCGCCGGCGCAAGCAACCGGATTTCCGCCGTAGGTGCCGCCAAGTCCACCGGCATGGACGGAGTCCATGATCTCGGCGCGACCTGTCAGGCCGGCGAGCGGCATTCCGCCCGCGATGCCCTTTGCTGTCGTGATGAGGTCGGGAACCACGCCCTCGTGCTCACTGGCGAACCAGTCACCGGTGCGGCAGAACCCGCTCTGAATCTCATCAGCGATGAAGACAATTCCGTTGTCCTTCGCGAACTGCGCCATGGCGGCGAAGTAGCCCTTGCCAGGCACGATGAATCCCCCCTCGCCCTGAACCGGCTCGATCATGATTGCTGCCACGTTGTGCGCGCCGACCTCCTTCTCGATACGCGTCGTCGCGATGGTGGCCATCTCCTCGCCCGTGAGCCCGCGATCGCGGTACGGGTACGAGGCGGGCACGCGGTAGATCTCGGGAGCAAAGGGACCGAAGCCCTCCTTGTACGGCATGTTCTTTGCCGTCATGCCCATGGTGAGGTTCGTACGGCCGTGGTATCCGTGCTCGACGACAACAACCGCGGTGCGCTTGGTGTAGACGCGAGCCACCTTGACAGCATTCTCGACCGCCTCGGCACCTGAGTTGAACAGCGCCGAGCGCTTCTCGTGGGCGCCGGGTGTCAGGCGGTTGAGTGCCTCGCATACTTCGACGTAACCGGAGTAAGGGGTGACCATGAAGCAGGTGTGCGTGAGCTTCGCTGCCTGCTCGGCGACATTCTCGGACACGTAGGGATTGGCATTGCCGACGGTGGTGACTGCGATCCCGGAGCCGAGGTCAATGAGGGAGTTGCCGTCGACGTCGATCAGGATCCCGCCGCCCGCCCGATCGATGTACACCGGCAACGTCACTCCCACTCCGCCGGAGACTGCGGAGTTCTTGCGTGCCTGGAGGGCGGCGGATGCCGGACCAGGAATAGAGGTGACGAGCTTGCGCTCCTGGGCGATGCCGTTGTCGGTGCGCTCGGGCGTGATGGTCATGATTCCTCCTGGAAGCCGGGTCGGCCGCGATGACGAGGTCAGCCTAGGCGTGATCCTTGCTCGGGGGAGATCCATGATGGAGTATTGCCGAGTTCCTGGTATCCGAGATGTTGAGTGAGGGCTCATGTCGTTGACAGTTCGCGAACTCCTGGCAATGCGCGATCTCGGCCTGGTGCCGGCGACCGGCTCCGGCGATCTGGAGCGCGTGGTGAGCTGGGTGGCAGTCAGTGAACTGTCCGACCCGAGCCCATGGCTCGATGGCGGCGAATTCCTTCTCACGACCGGCATGCGACTGAATGCGGATCCGAACTCATGCGCCGAATACGTGGGCCATCTCGTCGAGGCGGGCGTGAGTGCCCTCGGATTCGGTGTCGGGCTCAGTCATGCCGAGATCCCGACTGCGCTCGTTACGGCGGCGGAGGCTCAGGGCATCACCGTGATCGCGATACCCGAGCCAGTGCCATTCGTTGCCATCAGTCGCGCCGTATCCCAGTGGCTGAGTGCGCAGGAATACGAGGAGTCGGCCCGAGCATTTGCGGCGCAGCGCGAGCTGATCAGGTCTGCCTTGTCTTCGACTTCGGACATGAGTGCACTCCTGGGAGTTCTCGGACGGCATGTCGGGGGCTTCGCAGTCCACGTCGATGCGCGAGGGGTCGGTCTGTCGGGCTTCCCGCACGACGCGCTCTCGCGCGCTGAGGACTTTCGCGATGAGGTCGATCGCCTACGCCCGCGCGGACTGCTCGCCTCATCTGCCGTGTCGACCGCGGATGAGCACGTGGTGCTCGTCCCTCTAGGGGTGCGCGGTGCGGCATCGGGCTTTCTCATCGTGGGCACGGCACATCCGCTTCATCCGATGGATCAAGCAGTGCTCAACTTGGCTGTCTCGCTGATCAGTTGGGCACAGTCGCGGCCGCTCTCCACCGCAACCGAGATCTCCGCACTGCGCGAATTTCTCTTCGCGCGTGCAGCGTCGGAGTACCTGCCGATGTCGACGTGGTCGGCCCTGGGTGTCGTGGATGCATCCGTGAATCTGGTACGCCTGCGGCTCGCTGAATCCGCATCCCCTGCTGATCTCGAAGTCGTTCTCGTGGGCCTCTCGAGTGAGGCCGGCTCACTGTGGGTCCAGCAGGGAGCTCTTTCCCTCACCGGGCTCATTCCCGCGGGGCGCACGGATTCCCTCCACTCGCTGGCCCACTCCGTGCGAGCCGTGGGAGTGTCAGCATCGTTCGAGCTCGGTGACCCGGTGCGCTTCAAGGTGGCACTCGAGCAGGCCGAGCGAGCGCATCTGTCCGGTGCGGGCGTGGTGCACTTCGATCGACTTTCCGGTCGGGGTTTCTCCTCCCTCGTTGATGCGGGTGCTGCCGCGTCATGGGCTTCGGAATACCTCGCAGGCATCTCGTCGTCACCGGAGTCTCCTGAGCTCCTGGCCACCGTGCGCGCCTGGCTCGCCCATCATGGCCAGGTCGATGCCGCGGCCACCGAGCTCGGAGTCCACCGACACACCGTCCGCCATCGCCTCCGCCGGGCGGAAGCATTGCTCGAAGGAAGCCTCGAGGATCCGGCCGTGCGCGCGGATCTGTGGTTCGCCGTGAACGCCCTGAGTGAGTAATCCATCACGGATAGGCGATGACGTGATCAAGTCCGAGTCGGAGCACTCTCGAAGGCTGGCCGGCCGTAGGTTGATCCCATGAC
>JBPCSY010000271.1:0-4997 GCA_051006695.1 Candidatus Nanopelagicales bacterium | reverse complement strand
GCCTTCGGTGACGGCACCCAAGAACAACGCCCCCCAGGCCACCACGAAGGGCTCCTGATGTCATCGAATCTGCCCTGGATGTGGTTCGCCATGCGAGCCAGTGGCATCACTGCTTGGACGTTGCTCTCCGCAACGATCATGTGGGGTCTGCTGCTGCGCACGCGAATCCTCCCCGCAAGCTCGCCGGTTCGGCTGATGAACATGCACAAGTACCTCGGCTCACTCGCCCTCGTCACCCTGGCGATTCACCTCGTGACGGTGCTGCTTGATCCGACTCTGGGATTCACCTGGGCCAACGTCCTGATTCCGTTCACCGCGTCGTGGAAGCCACTCGCCCTGGCAACCGGCATCATCGCGGCGTACCTGATGGTGCCCGTGCAGCTTGTCGCACGCGTTCGCGCACGACTGGGCAAGTCGGGTGCCACGTGGTTCAACCGTACGCACCTGATCGCCTACGCTGCGTGGCCGCTGGCCACGGCTCACTACGTGATGGCCGGTACTGATGCACTTGTGCCCGCGTCGATCATGCTGATCTCGTCGGTGACACTGGTGATCGTGCTCCTGCTCACCGCACGTGGTTGGCTCCCCCGCGGCTACTTCACCAAGCGGTCCACAACTCGACCGGTGTCAGCCCCCAAGGCAACTAGGCCCGATAAGCAACTGGTCGGAGCAGGACACTCGAACTAGATCTGCACCTGCCCACTTCCGCGGTTCCGCTAGATCTGCGCCCACTCACTCACGCACATCTACTAGATCTGCGCCATATCCACGAAGCGCGAGTAATGCCCCTGGAAGGCAACGGTGACTGTTGCGGTGGGCCCGTTACGGTGTTTGGCGACGATGAAGTCAGCCTCACCCGCGCGCGGTGACTCGCGCTCATAGGCGTCCTCGCGGTGCAGCAGCACCACCATGTCGGCGTCCTGCTCGAGTGAGCCAGATTCACGAAGATCAGAGAGCATCGGGCGCTTGTCGGTGCGCTGCTCGGGGCCACGGTTGAGCTGAGAAATCGCAATAACCGGAACCTCGAGCTCCTTCGCGAGAAGTTTGAGCGAGCGCGAGAACTCGGAGACTTCCTGCTGGCGGCTCTCGACCTTCTTGCCCGAGGTCATCAACTGCAAGTAATCGACGACGACAAGACGAAGATCGTGGCGCTGCTTCAGCCGGCGGCACTTGGCGCGAATCTCCATCAGGGTCATGTTCGGCGAATCATCGATGAACAGCGGCGCTTCACTGACCACGCCCATCTTGCCCGCGAGCTTGGCCCAGTCGGCATCGCTCATCGTTCCCGCGCGCATGTGATGCAGCGGGACCTGCGCCTCCGCGGAGAGAAGTCGCATGACAATCTCGTTGCGGCTCATTTCCAGGGAGAAGATGACGCTGGTGAGGCCGTGCTTGATCGACGCTGTTCGTGCGATGTCGACTCCGAGCGTTGACTTACCGATAGCAGGGCGAGCGGCGAGGATGATCAGCTGGCCGGGGTGAAGGCCGTTGGTGAGCTGATCGAGATCAGTGAAGCCAGTCGGAACACCGACCATCTCGCCACCGCGATTGGAGATCGCCTCGATCTCATTAAGCGCATCACCCATGATGTCGCGCAGCGGGACGTAATCCTCGGCAGTGCGACGATCAGTGACGTCGTAGACCTCCGCCTGCGCACGGTCGACCATTTCGTCAACATCGCCCTGGCCGCCGTAACCCATGCTGACGATGCGCGTGCCGGCCTCGACGAGACGGCGCAGGATCGCCTGCTCGCGCACGATGCGCCCGTAGTAGTTCGCGTTAGCCGCGGTGGGCACCATCGAGACGAGGGTGTGAAGGTAGTTGGCGCCGCCGATGCGCGAGAGCTCGCCGATGCGACCGAGTTCGGCAGCGACAGTCACAGCATCGGCCGGCTCGCCCTTGCCGTAGAGATCAAGAATCGTGCCGTAGATGATCTGGTGGTTCGGACGGTAGAAGTCACCCTCGCGCACGAGCTCGACGACGTCAGCAATGGCATCCTTCGATAGGAGCATGGCGCCGATGACCGACTGCTCGGCAGCGATGTCATTGGGGGGAGTTCGATCGGGGCCTGGCTCGCGGTCGTAGGGCTCACGCTCACCGGGGTGGAGTTCGGCCACGCTCATGACTACCCCTCCGTCTCGTGATTTCCCATGACTTACCCAGTGCCTGTGTGGGGTCTGTCTGACCCAGTCTCTCCTGGGGGTATGACGAACCTAGGGACGAGGGCACCCAGTGTCCACGCGTCCTGTGGACAGACCTGTGGAGAACATGGGGAATCGGCCGTGAATACGGGGGGCCGCCTGGGGACAATCTGGGGAAGAACTGTACTTTTTGCCCGCATGAGCCCGGGTCTGTGAGGGATTACCGCCCACAGGCTGTGGACGAAAAATACTTGCCCGTATTCTCACCGCATGACCTACCGGATCACCGTCGTGTGCCTGGGCAACATCTGCCGCTCCCCCATCGGGGAGGTCGTTCTGGTCGACCGAGTTGAGAAGGCCGGGCTGGCCGGTCAGGTCGAGGTCGACTCCGCTGGGACCGGTGATTGGCACATTGGCCACGATGCTGACCCGCGAAGTGTCGAGACCCTGACTCGGCACGGCTACGACATCAGCCATACCGCTCGGCAGATTACCCACGACTGGTTCGAGCAGATCGATCTCGTGCTCGCAATGGACACCAGCAACTACTCGAACCTTCAGGAGCTGATGGCCAAGACGGATGCGCACAGCGAACTGCGTATGCTCCGCTCCTTTGACCCGGCCCTTGCTGACATCACGGAGCCCGACCCCGAACTCGATGTTCCTGATCCGTACTTCGGCGGCCCGGAGGGCTTTGACCTCGTGCTCGACATGATCGAGCGGGCAGTCGACGGACTTGTCCGCGAACTGCCCGCTCGAATCAAGGCTGCTGAATAGGCGCTACGCCCACTCGGGTGCCAGCTTGCGGTAGGCGACGGCGTCGGAGACATACACGTAAATCGCGGCAAAGACCTAGAGCAGGATCAGGGCAATGCCGCCGATCACGGCGAGGACGCCGAGCAGGAATCCGCCACCGGCAGCACCTGTCGCGACGATTCCGCCGACTAGCAGTGCCGCGATCAGGACAGCGATCGGGACACCAATGAGCACGATGCGAAGTCCGATGTACTTCCAGAAGTTGCTCGTGATCCGATCCCAGCTAGTGGCTAGCGCCGAGAAGCCGTTGCCGGCGTTGCCGCTGATGAGTGCGTACGGGAAGAGCGAGAACATGAAGGCGATAATCAGGCCCGGGATGATGAAGGCAAGAAGGCCGATCACGAGCATCGCAATGTAGATCAGACCTGCCACCAGGAACCACCAGAAGCTCCCGCGCTCGAAAAGGCGAGCCACGCTTGGGCTCTCGCCGCCACTCACCGCGTATGCGTTCCTGAAGATGCCAAGAATCATCAGGACCACAACCAGAAGGGCAACTACGCCGAATACGACTGAGATCAGACCGAGGATGAAGCCGCCGAAGCCGCCTGCATCGTTCGCCCAGGCACCGAATCCAGTGGCGATGAGTTGCAGCACGGTCGGGAGGATCACCGCAACAATCAGTACGGGCCACCAGCGCCAGTACGACCGCTTGGAAAGCCCCCAGGATTCCTCGAGTACTTCGTGTGCTGAAAAGGCCATGGTCACTCCCTTATGTCGCGGCTCGCGATCGAGCCCCCGTGGGAACAATGTGACGCAGCCACGATGAGATTTACCTGACCGACACGACTCCACATGAAAGTCGGGCACCTCCACAGGAGATACCCGACCCTCGAAGAGCGATTGCTAAGCGGTGCCGGCAGGCGGACCCCAGCGGTTGGCGGGCTTGGAGCCAGTCACGTAGAAGACGAACAGGATGATGACTCCGACGCAGCAGACAATGCTGAGCAGGCCGCCCCACAGAATCCACCAGCCGGAGTGATCGGCATCATGAAGTCGGCGGATAGCGACTGCGAGGGTCGGGAGCAGCACGGCAAGTGCCCAGAGAGTCGAGAGCACGCCTAATCCTGAGTTGACGAAGGGCACGACCTGATCGCCGATCACGAGGTCGGTCGTCGACTCACCGATGCGCAGATGGCTCACGCTGTCGACGATGTTAAGTCCGATCGAGACCAGGTTGGTGAAGAGCACCCACCACCAGAACTCGGAGCGGCTCGCGCGACCGCTGAAGGTCGCGTACTTGCTGACATTCGTCTTGATCGCCTCGCCGACGCCCATTTGTCCTCCTCAGCATACGAGTCAGGACGCACTCTAACGAGTGCGTCCTGACTGAGTGAGTGTCTTCGCGATTAAGCGGCGACAACCTCGAACTTGACCGAGGCAACGACACCGGCGTGAATCTGCACGACTGCAGAATGCTTGCCGACGCTCTTGATTGCCTTGGTGATCTCGATCTTGCGCTTGTCGAGCACCGGGCCACCGGCAGCCTTGACGGCAGCGGCGACATCAGCGCTGGTGACCGAGCCGAAGAGTCGACCTGCGTCGCCGGCCTTGGCCGGCAGCGTGATGGTCAGGCCTTCGAGCTGGGCCTTCACTTCCTGAGCGAGATCGAGATCGCGGATCTCGAGGACCTTGCGGGCGCGCTTGATCTGGACGACCTGCTTCTCGCCACCCTTGGTCCACGGAGTTGCGAAGCCACGCGGCATGAGGAAGTTACGGGCGTAGCCGTCCTTCACCGTGACGACGTCGCCTGCGATACCGAGACCGGAGACTTCCTGAGTCAGAATCAGCTTCATTTTTCAGACTCCTTAGCGTGCGGTCGAGGTGTAGGGAAGCAGGGCCATCTCACGGGCGTTCTTGACTGCCATCGCAACATCGCGCTGATGCTGGGTGCAGTTGCCCGTCACGCGACGTGCGCGGATCTTCCCGCGGTCGGAGATGAACTTGCGGAGCAGGTTGACGTCCTTGTAGTCGATGCCCTTGGCATCGGGGTTCTTGGACTTCTCGCGGCAGAAGGGGCATGCGCGCGGGTTCGGCATCTTG
>JBPCSY010000270.1:0-3430 GCA_051006695.1 Candidatus Nanopelagicales bacterium | reverse complement strand
CAGGACAGTGCTCTTGAGAAGTATCGGTGCGCCTTCGTCGGTGCGACGCAACAGTGGGCGTTCATCACGAGCACCCGTGATGCGCACCCCGAACATCTCGGCAAGCTCGCGCTCGTACCAGGCAGCACCGGCATACACGTGAGTGACCGTCGCGACGCAGCGATCAGCATCGAGCACTGTCGTGATCAGTTCGCAAGCTGCGTCGGAACTGCGCACCACCGAGGCGATCACCTCGATCGAGTCGATCCGATCGACACCCGCGATCATGTCGAGACAGTCGAAGCCCGCGGCGCGGCAGGTGGCGAGCTCCGAGGCCCACTCGGCCACCGGCACCAGCCTCATCGGGTCACCAGTTCAGCGAGCCCGGCGATGAGCGCCTCAGGCCGGGGTGGGCACCCGGGCACGTAAACCTCGATCGGGATGACTTGGTCGATGCCCTTGAGCACCGTCGGGGCATCCCAGTACGGGCCACCGGTGTTGGCACAGGCCCCGAACGAGACCGCGCGACGAGGCTCGGGCAGGGCATTCCAGGCGGCCAGCACGGCAGGGGCCATGGCGTCGGTGACCGTGCCCGAGACCAGCAGAACGCAGGTATCGCCCAAGGGGGCCTCGGCCGGAACCAGGAGCCCGGCGGTTACGGCGGCCCCGATCTCCAGTGAGCAGCAGGCCAGGCCGAGATCGAGGACCCCGACGCCCAGACCGGGGACTCCCGGGACGCTGTAGTGCCTGGCAGACGACATGGCATGAGGCTAGTGGAGCCCCTGGCGCGCCCAACTGCCCCCATGAGGCGCATATCACCTCTTATCGGCAGAATTATGGTTGCAGTCGAGGGCTTACTCCACTTGGATTCAACAAAGTAGAAACGTGCTCGACACCCCTGGATTTACATTCATTCACATTGCTCCAACGAAGGTGGGCCCGTGGCCAAGCAGGTCGTTCAACTCAGCAAGGTCGTCATCCGCTTCGCCGGCGATTCCGGCGACGGCATGCAGCTCACCGGCGACCGGTTCACCACCGAGACAGCGGGCCTGGGCAATGACCTCAAGACCCTGCCCGACTTCCCTGCCGAGATCCGCGCACCTGCCGGAACCATCCCGGGTGTCTCGGCGTTCCAGCTGCACTTTGCCGATCACGCGATCTCGACCCCCGGCGATGCGCCCGACGTGCTCGTCGCGATGAATCCTGCGGCCCTGAAGGCCAACCTCAAGCTGCTCCGCGCCGGTGGCACCCTGATCGTCAACACCGACGAGTTCGGCAAGCGCGCCTACGAGAAGGTCGGCTACACCGCCAACCCGCTCGAGGACGGTTCCCTCGAGGGCTACAACGTCATCCCGATCGCGCTGACCTCGATGACCGTCGAGGCCCTCAAGGAGTTCTCGCTGACGAAGAAGGAGGCCGAGCGAGCGAAGAACATGTTCGCCCTCGGCATGCTGTGCTGGCTGTACGACCGGCCGAGCCAGGGCACCATCGACTTCCTGACCTCGAAGTTCGGCAAGAAGCCGGAGATCCTCAAGGCCAACATCGCCGCCTACGAGGCCGGCTGGTCGTTCGGCGAGACCACCGAAGCGTTCTCGGTTCAGTACGAGGTCAAGCCTGCCCCGATGCCGACCGGCGAGTACCGCAATATCCACGGCAATCTGGCTCTCTCCCTCGGCCTCATCGCCGCAGGTCAACTCAGCGACCTGCCGATCTTCCTCGGCACCTACCCGATCACCCCGGCCTCGGACATCCTCCATGAGCTGAGCAAGTACAAGAACTTCGGCATCACGACCTTCCAGGCCGAGGACGAGATCGCGGGCGTGACCTCGGCAATCGGCGCTTCATACGGTGGCGCGCTCGGCATCTCCACGACGTCCGGTCCGGGCATTGCACTGAAGTCGGAGGCCATCGGCCTTGGCGTGATGCTGGAGCTGCCGCTCGTCATCGTCGACGTGCAGCGCGGTGGCCCCTCGACCGGCCTGCCGACCAAGACCGAGCAGGCAGACCTGCTGCAGGCGATGTTCGGACGCAACGGTGAGGCACCGGTGCCGATCGTGGCCCCCCAGTCGCCCAGTGACTGCTTTTTCGCCGCAATCGAGGCAGCACGAATTGCCATCGAGTACCGCACCCCGGTGTTCCTGCTCTCCGACGGCTACCTGGCCAATGGCTCCGAGCCGTGGCTGGTTCCCGACACCTCGGCACTGGCGAAGATCGATCCGAACTTCACCACCGAGCCCAATCACGAGCTGCCCGATGGCACCAAGGACTTCTGGCCGTACCTTCGCGATCCCGAGACCCTGGCTCGCCCGTGGGCGGTGCCTGGCACCAAGGGCCTCGAGCACCGAATCGGCGGAATCGAGAAGGCAGACGGCGCCGGCGGGATTTCCTACGACCCTGACAACCACGACAAGATGGTGCGCATTCGCCAGGCCAAGGTCGACGCGATCGCCCGGACCATCGCTCCGATCGAGGTTGATGACCCCAGTGGCAAGGCCCGAGTGCTTGTCATCGGCTGGGGATCGACCTTCGGCCCGATCGGCGGCGCATGCAAGCTGGTGAGCGATGCGGGCCTCGATGTCGCCCAGGCGCACATCCGCCACCTGAACCCGTTCCCGTCGAACCTCGGCGAGGTCCTGGCCAAGTACGACCGGGTGATCGTGCCCGAGATGAACCTCGGACAGCTCAACATGCTGCTGCGCGCGAAGTATCTCGTCGACACCGTGAACTACAACCAGGTTCGCGGCCTGCCCTTCAAGACTGACGAGCTGGCAGGCGTCATCACCGATGTTCTCACGAGCCTGTAAGGAGCACCTGTCATGACGATCAATGACCTCCCCGCCCTGACCTTGGTCCCCAAGAGCGATGTCGCTCAGTCGGCCAAGGACTTCAAGTCCGACCAGGAAGTGCGCTGGTGCCCCGGCTGCGGTGATTACTCGATCCTGTCGACCGTGCAGGGCTTCATGCCCGAGCTCGGCCTGGCCAAGGAAAACATCGTGTTCATCTCGGGCATCGGCTGCTCGAGCCGCTTCCCGTACTACATGAACACCTACGGCCTGCACTCCATCCATGGCCGCGCCCCGGCCGTCGCGACCGGCCTGTCGGTCTCGCGCCCTGATCTGTCGGTCTGGGTCGTCACCGGTGACGGCGACGCACTGTCGATCGGTGGCAACCACCTGATCCACGCACTGCGCCGCAATGTGAACCTGAAGATCCTGCTCTTCAATAACCGCATCTACGGCCTGACCAAGGGTCAGTACTCCCCCACCTCGGAGCAGGGCAAGATCACGAAGTCAACCCCGCAGGGCTCGGTCGACTACTCCTTCAACCCGGTGTCTCTGGCACTCGGCGCTGAGGCAACCTTCGTGGCCCGCTCGATCGACTCCGATCGCAAGCATCTGAGCTCGGTGCTCGCAGCGGCTGCAGCCCACGAGGGCACGGCACTCGTCGAGAT
>JBPCSY010000269.1:0-3208 GCA_051006695.1 Candidatus Nanopelagicales bacterium | reverse complement strand
GGAGGGGCCTTGGGGGAGCCGGGACGCGAGTGGAGGGGATTTCCCAGAAATTGGGCGTAGGTGGTTGACGGTGGAGGAAAGTGGAGTACAGTGGCTTCACCTGGAGGTGCCAGGGTGACGAGTGGGGCTGGAGGTGCGGAAGATGTTCCTGGGAACCCACTCACCGCGCCTCGACGACAAGGGCCGTCTCGTCCTCCCCGCCAAGTTCCGTGAGGGGCTCGCCGCAGGTGTCGTCCTGGCCAAGGGTCAGGACCGTTCGATCGTGGTCTGGCCGGCGGCCGAGTTCGCGGCCCATGCCGAGCGCCTGAACGAGGCCTCCCGTTCTGACGCCCAGGTGCGGGCTTACCTGCGAGTGCTGTTCTCCGGGGCATCCGACGAGATTCCTGATCGCCAGGGTCGAATCACCATGCCTGCAGCGCTGCGCGAGTACGCCGGCCTTGACCGCGACGTGGTCGTCGTCGGCAACGGCATCACCGTCGAGATCTGGGACGCCACCAGCTGGGAGACCTACCTGGCCGGCCAGGAGGAGAGCTACTCCGGCATCAGCGAGGAGGTCGTCCCGGGAATTCTCTAGAGGATCCGCGCGGTGAGGTCTCCTCCCGCCTCCGCTCTGACATCACTTCCCCGAAGCCAGAACCGCTTGAGAAAGCGGGCGGGGACCTGGCTACGCGGATCGATCAGCACCAAAGAACGACACGCACCACCCACCGCGACGAAGTGAAAGGCACGACATGAGCACCCTGATCAGCCAGGTACAGCGCGTACCGTCCACCGCGCGTACCGCCGGTGTGCTTGTCGCTTCCGGTGCACTGACCGTTGCTGTCATGGCCGGGCTCAACTCGATCGTCGGGTCCTGGGCCTGAGCATGACAACCTCCACCCGCCACATCCCGGTCATGCGTGATCGCGTGCTGGCACTACTCGCTCCGGCGCTGCAGACCCCCGGTGCCGTGCTGGTCGACGCCACCGTGGGCCTCGGCGGCCACGCCGAGCAGGCACTGACCCAATTCCCGGGCATTCATCTCGTCGGGCTCGACCGCGATCCCGAGGCCTTGCGCCTGTCGGGGGAGCGCCTCGCACCCTTCAGTGGCCGCACGACCCTCGTGCACGCTGTGTACGACGAGCTTCCCGAGGTTCTCGAGTCCCTCGGCATTCCCGCAGTGCAGGGCATCCTCTTCGACCTCGGCGTCTCCTCGATGCAGCTCGATGAGATCGATCGCGGCTTCTCGTACGCGAATGACGCACCTCTCGACATGCGCATGGATCCGACCACTGAACTCACAGCCGCGGAGATCCTCAATACCTACGCAGCGGGCGACATCGTGCGCGTGCTGCGCGAGTACGGCGAGGAGAAGTTCGCCACTCGCATCGTCTCCCGCATTGTCGATGAGCGTGCTCGCGAGCCGTTCACCAACTCTGCTCGTCTTGTCGAGCTCATTCGCGAGGCAATCCCGCAGGCTGCACGTCGCACCGGCGGCAATCCGGCCAAGCGCACCTTCCAGGCCCTGCGCATCGAGGTCAACGGCGAGCTCGAGGTCCTGCGTGCAGCGATTCCCGCGGCACTCGACTCCCTGGCCCTCGGTGGTCGCATCGTCGTGATGTCGTACCAGTCACTCGAGGATCGCATCGTCAAGCAGGCGTTGGCCAAGGGCGCCGAGTCCAAGGCACCGCGTGATCTGCCGATCGTCCCCGAGTCGATGAAGCCGTGGCTTCGCCTGATCACCCGCGGCGCCGAGATGGCCTCAGAGTCGGAGATCGAGTCGAATCCGCGTGCCGCATCGGTGCGCGTGCGCGCCGCTGAGCGAGTGGCGGTGGCCGCATGAGCGCCAACGCACGCAAGCTCGTCGAACCGATCAACGAGTCAACTGCTACTGAGTACGCCACCCAGGGTGCCAAGGCGCGTAAGCACTCGCGCCCTGATCTCAAGCTGGTCTCGCAGCTTCGCCCGGAGAAGGCCAGCAGGGGAGTCTTCGCACTTCTCGTCGGCGGCTTGCTCGGTGCCGGCCTGATTGTCATGCTCGTCATCAATACCTCGCTCGCCTCCGGTGCATTCGTCGTCAGCGAGCTGCAGACGCAGAAGTCCGCACTCACTGTCGAGGCCGAGGCACTGGCCAAGGACGTCGACGCCATGTCGAATCCCGCCAACCTCGAGGCCAAGGCTCGTGCCCTGGGTATGAAGCCGAGTAAGAACCCGGTCTTCCTCAACCTTGGTGACGGCTCGATCCTGGGCAAGCCCAATGGCGCGAACGTGTCGCCCAACGCCCCGCTGCCCAAGCTCGCCACCCCTGCTGATCTCACTGCGGTCGAGGCAGTCGACAACGGAGCCGTCGGCAGCGAATTCCCCGCCACGGTGGGCCCGAACTACGACCCGGCGGCCGCTGATGCCGCTGCTGTTGTCGCCACGCCCGAGGATGCTGCCTGGGGCGAGATCGTCGACGTCACTGACGCACCGAAGGCCGCCCGTTCGGGCAAGGTCGGCAAGAAGGCCAAGATCGCCAAGAACGACTCAGGCCTGAGCGCCACCGCGATCGGATAATCCACCGATCATGAGTCGGTCATCCGCGAATCACGCCCCGACACGGCCGCGTCCGACCCGTTCCTCGGCTGGCTCGGATTACCGTGGCCCAGTGGATCGCGAGTGGATTACCCTCAGCGATCACCGCAAGCGCAGCACCGCCATCCTGATCATCGTCGCGGTCATTCTCACCATCTTTATCGGCCGTCTGGTCGAGCTGCAGGGCTTTCGTGCTTCCGCCCTGGCTAGTGAGGCCCAAGGGCAGCGTCTGAAGGAGATCGCACTGCCGGCCGAGCGGGGGGCCATCACCGACGCCGCGGGCAACCCGCTGGCGGTCACTGTGCAGGCCTATAACGTCACCGCTGATCAGACCCTCATCGCCGATCCGGTCGCCGCCGCGAATGCGATGGCGCCGATTCTCTCGGTCGATCCTGCTGCCCTCGCTGCACGCCTGACCGGTGAGCGTCGCTTCGTCTACGTCGCCAAGGACCTCACCCCCGAGAACTGGCAGCGCATCGCCGACCTCGGGCTGCCCGGCATCCTCAAGGAGGGCACGTCCAAGCGCATCTATCCGTCGGGCAGCCTCGCCGCGAACATCGTCGGCTTCGTCGGCGCTGACGGAAAGGGCCTGGGCGGTCTCGAAAGCGGCATGCAGGACGTTCTCGCCGGTACCGATGGCACGCAGACCTATGAG
>JBPCSY010000268.1:0-6249 GCA_051006695.1 Candidatus Nanopelagicales bacterium | reverse complement strand
GCATACCGGCCCGAGTGCTCAACGATGCTGAGTTGCACGCTGCCGGCGTCATCGACGGTCAGGGTCTCGAGCTCGTCCTCACTCTTGGCACGGGCCTGGGCTGCGCCATCTATGACGGTGGTCACCTAGCACCTCACCTGGAAATGTCGCAGGCGCCGGTGCGCTGGGGCCTGTCGTATGACACGTACATCGGCGAGCATGAGCGTCGTCGTCTCGGCGATGCACTCTGGTCGCGTCGAATCGCGCGAGTGGTCGACGGCCTGCGCCCGGTGTTCATGTGGGATCGGCTTTACATCGGTGGCGGCAACTCGCGCCACATCACGCCGGTCGTGCTCGCCAAGCTCGGCGACGACGTCGTGATCGTGCCGAACACTGCCGCCATGGTGGGCGGTGCCCGCGCGTGGCTGCTTCACACTGACGGCTGAATCCTCGACTGATTCAGTGGGCTCCGTCTGACGCGCCGGGCAACGGCTTCGTTGCTCCCACGACGAGGAAGCCAATAACCAGAAGCACAGCGGTGACGCTAAGCGAACGCAGCACGCCCGTGTACTCGGCGATGATGCCCACGATCGCGGGGCCGGTCAGGAAGGCCAGGTAGCCGATCGATGCGACGGCACTCACGCGCCCGGCAGCCTTGGCGGGGTCATCGGCTGCGGAGCTCATTCCCACCGGGAAGCCAAGACCCGTGCCGAGTGCCCAGAAGACGCAGCCGACCATGACCACCCAGAGCGCAGGCGCGAAGACCACGAGCAGGACTCCGCCAATGGAGATCAGGATCGAGACGCGCATGGTGCGTACCCGGCCGAAGCGGTCGAGGATGCCTGAGCCGAACCAACGCACGGTAGTCATCGCGACAACGAAGACGAAATAGGTGGCCGAGGCCATGGCCGCAGTGGCCGCGAAGGAATCAACGGCCGCAACGCCCACCCATTCGTTTCCGGTGCCCTCGGAGAATGCCAAAGCGAAGAGGAACACGCCGATGAGAAGGGTGCGCGGTTCCTTCCAGGCAGCCATGGGATGACCGCGCTCCCCTGCGTCATGCTCCTCTGAGCCTGCGGGCAGGTACTTGCGAATGGCGATGAGAGAGACAACGAGGATGATGACCGCGATGATCGAGAGGTGAATGGCAACGGAAAGATCCAAGACATTTGCGATGATCCCCAGCAGTGCACCCGTCACGGTGCCAACGCTGAATCCGGCGTGAAAGCGCGGCATCACTGATCGCCCGAGTTCTTGTTCCACTGCGGCGCCCTCGACGTTCATTGCGACGTCCCCTGCGCCGGTGCCGATACCCATGAGCACCAGGCCGATCACGACAACGAGAACTCCGATGTTGGTACCGATCGCGGCGAGAGTGATGCCCCCGCAGAAGATCGTGACGGTCACGGCGGTGGTGCGGGCAGCGCCGAAGCGATGCACGACCATGCCTGCGGTGGGAAGGGCAACGAGGCAGCCGGCGGCGATCGAGAGCAGGACGAACCCGAGCTGGGCCGGGCTGAGATCGAGTTGCTCCTGCACCTGCGGGATGCGCGAGGCCCAGCTGGCGAAGCCAAGGCCCTGCAGGATGAAGACGACCGAGACCGCCCTCTTGGCGACCTCGACCCGCTGCATGGTGCTCACCCGCCTAGCCTCTCGCATTCGTTCGGAAAACAACGATGGGCACTCCCGAAGGAGTGCCCATCGTCAAGTGTCACTCAGCCGTGGGTCGGGAAGCCCAGGTTGATGCCACCGTGGCTTGGGTCGAGCCAGCGGCTCGTGACGACCTTGCCACGGGTGAAGAAGTGAACGCCCTCGGTGCCGTGGGCGTGGCTGTCACCGAAGAGCGAGGCCTTCCAGCCGCCGAAGGAGTAGTAGGCCATCGGCACGGGAACCGGCACGTTGATGCCGACCATGCCGACCTCGATCTCGTTCTGGAAGCGGCGCGCGGCACCACCGTCGTTGGTGAAGATCGCGGTGCCGTTGCCGTACGGGTGATCGTTGATCAGCTGCACGCCGGCCTCGTAACTGGGCACGCGCACGACGCTGAGCACCGGGCCGAAGATCTCCTCCTGGTAGATCGTCATGTCGGTGGTGACGTTGTCGAAGAGCGTCGGGCCGAGCCAGTAACCGTTGGCCTCGCCGTCGACGGTGATGCCACGGCCATCCTCGACCAGGGTGGCGCCGGCTGCCTCGCCTGCGTCGACATAGGAGGCCACTTTGTCGCGGTGCACCTTGGTGACGAGCGGGCCCATGTCGCAGTTACGACGGCCGTCGCCGGTCTTCAGGCTGCCCATGCGCGACTGGATCTTGGAGACGAGCTCATCGCCGATCGGATCGACAGCGAGCACGACGGAGATCGCCATGCAGCGCTCACCTGCCGAGCCGAAGCCTGCGTTGATCGCCTGGTCGGCTGCGAGATCGAGATCGGCATCGGGAAGAACCAGCATGTGATTCTTTGCTCCGCCGAGTGCCTGCACGCGCTTGCCGTTGGCTGTTCCGCGCTCGTAGACGTACTTCGCGATCGGGGTCGAGCCGACGAACGAGACGCTCTTGACGTCCTTGTTGTCGAGCAGGGCGTCGACGGACTCCTTGTCACCGTGCACGACGTTGAACACGCCATCAGGCAGGCCGGCGTCCTTCCACATCTGGGCGATGAGGTTGGTCGCCGAGGGGTCCTTCTCCGACGGCTTCACCACGACGGTGTTGCCTGCGGCGATGGCGATGGGGAAGAACCACATCGGCACCATGGCCGGGACGTTGAAGGGCGAGATGATGCCGACGACGCCGAGGGGCTGGCGCATCGAGTAGACGTCGATGCCGGTCGAGACACCCTCGGAGAATCCGCCCTTGAGCAGGTGCGGGATGCCGCAGGCGAACTCGACAACCTCGAGGCCACGGGTGACCTCGCCGAGTGCATCGGAGAGCACCTTGCCGTGCTCCTCGGTGATGATCGCGGCGACCTCTTCCTTACGGGCGTTGAGGATCTCGCGGAAGGCGAAGAGGATCGATGCGCGCTTGGTCAGCGAGGTATCGCGCCAGCCGGGAAATGCGGCCTTGGCGGCGGCCACGGCGTCATCGAGAACCTTGGCGCTCGCGAGGTCGACAGTCTTGGTGATCTCGCCGGTAGCGGGATCGTAGACATCGCCCGAGCGCTCGGCCGTGCCTTCCCAGAGCTTGCCGTTGATCCAGTGCGTGACGCGCGCGGCCATGATTCCTGCTTTCGTGATTGTGAAGTGGTGCCGATCAGGGTCAAACCTATTCCAAATGTCAACGCTGTTGACTCTTGCCCTCCAGCAGGGCCTTGCGTGCTTCGTTGACGGCGGGGCGGTGGCTTACCTCAGGCACGCCGACCTCCCAGAACGAGTCACCCTCGCTCCACTTGTGCTTCGCAACAGGTACAACGATCACGTGCACCCCCGGTATTCCCTTCACGGAATGCAGGGCGGCGTCGAACTCGGCGAGGGTGTCCGCGGAGATGACCTCGGCTCCCATTCCCTCGGCGATCCTCACGAAGTCGATCGCTGCCGGATTCGGACGATCCTCGTCAGCGAGCATCGTGCGGAAACTCGCAGCGCCGTGCCCGATCTGCAGGCGCTCGATGACATTGAAGCCTTGGTTGTCGCAGACGATGAGCACGAGGCTGGTGTCGTGCAGCACGGCGCTGTAGACGTCCATCGGAAGCATCATGAACGAGCCGTCGCCTGTCATGCCGTACACGGTCGTGCCCGGACGTGACACCGAGCGCTCGAGCGCTGCACCCCAGGTGCCACTGACCTCGTACCCCATGCACGAGAAGCCGTACTCGCAGTCGAATGTCGCGATGCCCTTGCTCGGCCAGTTCATGACGAGCTCGCCCGGCAATCCGCCTGCTGCAGTAAGGACGTAGTCGTTGTCTCCTGCGACAGCGTGCACGCGACCGATGAGCTGGGCGTATGTCGGATCGCTGGTCTCCGTGACAGCGGTGCGCTGATCGATCAGGGCTACCTGCTTCGTGCGCGAGTTGCGCCCGGCAGCGAACCATTCGGCCGGCGCGGCCCAGCCCTCGAGGCCTGCCGTGAGTTCCCCGAGCACCTCGCGTGCATCGCCGACGACTGCGAGGCCCGCTCGCTTAAGTGCGTCGTAACGCGCAACGTTGACGCCTATTACCTTCACGTCTGGGTTGCGGAAGACAGTGCCCGACTCCGTGGTGAAATCCTGCAGGCGCGTGCCGAGTGCGATGACGAGATCGGCCTCGTGCGAGATCTCCTGACCAGCGGTCTCGCCGAACACCCCGATGGAACCCGCGAACGCGGGATCACTGCCGAGCAATGACGACTTGCCCGCGACGGTCTCCATGACTGGGATGCCGAATGCGTTCGCGAAGGCGGAGAGCTCGGCCTCGGCGAGCGAGTAGTGCACGCCTCCGCCGGCGACGATCATCGGCTTCTTCGCCGCGCGAATCAGAGAGATTGCCTCCGCGACCTGATCGCGCGACGGACGCGGGCGAGCAATGCGATGCACGACGGTCTCGAAGAGATCAGCCGGGAAGTCGTATGCCATCGCCTGCACGTCCTGCGGAAGCGCGAGGGTGACCGGCCCGCAGTCGGCCGGGTCGAGCAGGGTGGCAATTGCCTGGCGCAGCGTGGTCTTGAGCTGCGAGGGCGCAGTGATGCGATCCCAGTACCGGCTGACAGCCTTGAGCGAGTCATTCGCCGTGATGGTCGGGTCGCCGAAGTGCTCGAGCTGCTGCAGTACGGGGTCGGGCTCACGAGAATTAAAGGTGTCCCCGAGGAGCAGCAGCAGCGGAAGGCGATTGGCCATCGCCACGCCTGCCGCAGTGACGGTGTTCAGTGCACCTGGGCCGACCGAGGTTGAGACAGCCATGATCTGGCGGCGCTGCGCAGCCTTCGCATAAGCCACCGCCGCCAGGGCCATGCCCTGCTCGTTCTGCCCGCGCAGGGTGGAAATCTCGTCCTTGTGCAGTTCCAGTGACTCACCCAGGCTCAACGCGTTGCCGTGGCCGAAGATCGCGAAGACGCCCGGCACCAACGGGATGATCTCGCCACTGCGATCGTCTTCCACCTTTTGCGCGATGAGGAAGCGAACGATCGCGTCAGCGACCGTGGTGCGCACCGTGGCGCGGCCGGCGCTCACGCGCTGACCTTGATGAAGGGCACGACGTCGGTGAGCAGCCAGTCGACCGAAGTGTGCAGGTCGGCGACCGGGCCCTCATTCTCCGCGGGCTCAGAGGTGAGCGCGGCATCCTGCTCGTGCACGTACCAGCCGCGATAGCCCTGATCCTCGAGGGAGAGCACGACCTCCTTGAGCGGCACATCGCCCTGGCCCAGTGGCGGGAAGAGACCTGCATCGACAGCCTGGCGCGTGGTGAGCTCGCGTGCCATGACGCGTGCTGCGACATCAAGGCGAACATCCTTGAGATGGCACAGGCCGATGCGATCGAAGTTCTGCTGGACGAACTGAAGTGGGTCAGTGCCGCCGATCGCGAGGTGACCGGTGTCGATGCACCAGAGCACGCTGGTGGTCTCGAGTGCGAGCTCGACATCGCGCTTTGTCTCGACCATCGTGTTCATGTGCGGATGCAGCACCTGCGTGAGGCCGTGGCGCGCGCAGATCTCGTCGACGAGCAGGAGTGACTCATTGAGCACCTCGAAGCCGGCGCGATCGAGCGGGGTAGGCGTGCGCCAGTCGTAGTCCATGACCGCCGCCGTGACGAAGTAAGTAGCGCCGGTGCCTTCCAGTCGAGCAGCGGCCTTCTCGGCGATCGCGAGCATCTCGTCGCGGCGATCCGGATCATGGAGCAGGAGCGAGACGAACCCGCCGAGCATGCGCGAGTCGTACTCGGCGAGCAGGGCGCGCGTCTCGGCGTCATCGGCGGGGAAGAAGCCGTCGTCACCGAGCTCGATGGCATGCAGGCCAACGCTTGTGAGTTCGGCGAGCACGCGACGGACGTCGAGCATGATGCCCCAGGAAGGCTGCTCGCAGACCCCCCAGGAGACAGGTGCGCCGGCGAGGCGATCGAGGAATGCGTGCGACATGTGAACCTCCGAGCGGGAAAATTGGAGCGCTCCAATAGCATGCCCTATATGGCGATCGATGACAAGTGCCCGCGGCAGGATTGCCCGTCCCGCTGTCATAGGCTCCCCGCATGACCAGGCCCACCATGGAGGATGTCGCGGCAGCCGCGGGCGTCTCGCGCTCCCTGGTCTCCCTCGTCTTCCAGGACAGCCCCAAGGTCAGCGAGGCCAGTCGCTCGCGGGTGCTCGCCGAGGC
>JBPCSY010000267.1:0-4613 GCA_051006695.1 Candidatus Nanopelagicales bacterium | reverse complement strand
AGGCCAGCCTTGCCGTGGTCGCCAGTGCCCCGCGCGTGGTGAAGGTCTTCACCCTGACGGGACTCGACTCGGCGCTCTCGCTGCATTCCACCCTGGCCGAGGCACTCGGCTCCTGACGTCCCGTCGGGGCGTTATCCAATCGTCACCTCAATGAGACGTACATCTCATTGAGGTCCCCTGCCCCTCATAGATCGCCTGCGTAGACTCCCACGCGTCGCGGCCCAAATGTGACCGTGCCCACACTGAGGAGTCCCATGATCGAGTTGACCGGAAGCAACCTGACGCTCGTCGTCATTGTTGCCGTCATCGCGCTCGCTGCCCTCGTCGTCGCCGCCATTCTCGTCCGCGAGGTTCTCGCGGCTGATGAAGGTACCGACAAGATGAAGGAGATCGCAGCAGCCGTCCAGGAGGGCGCCTCGGCGTACCTCAGCCGACAGTTCAAGACCCTCGGGGTCTTCGCTGTCGTCGTGTTCTTCGTCCTGTTCCTGCTCCCGGCAGACACCACGGGCGAGCGCATCGGACGAAGCATCTTCTTCCTGGTGGGCGCGCTGTTCTCGGCCATCACCGGCTACATGGGCATGTGGCTCGCGGTGCGCGGCAACGTGCGCGTCGCAGCGGCTGCGAAGGACTCCGGCGAGCAGAAGGCCATGAAGATCGCCTTCCGCACCGGTGGCGTGGCGGGCATGTTCACTGTCGGCCTGGGTCTCTTCGGTGCGGCACTCGTCGTGCTGGTCTACAAGGGCGATGCCCCCAAGGTGCTCGAGGGCTTCGGCTTCGGCGCCGCGCTTCTCGCCATGTTCATGCGCGTGGGCGGCGGCATCTTCACCAAGGCTGCTGACGTCGGCGCCGACCTCGTCGGCAAGGTCGAGCAGGGCATCCCTGAGGATGACCCCCGCAACGCCGCGACCATCGCCGACAACGTCGGTGACAACGTCGGTGACTGCGCCGGCATGGCAGCTGACCTCTTCGAGTCGTACTCCGTCACGCTGGTGGCAGCGCTCATCCTCGGCAAGGCAGCATTCGGCGAGCTCGGTCTCGTGCTCCCGCTGATCATCCCCGCCATCGGCGTCATCACTGCAGTCATCGGCATCTTCGCCGTCTCGCCGCGTGCCACCGACCGTTCGGGAATGTCGTCGATCAATCGCGGCTTCTTCTTGTCCGCGGTCATCTCCGCAATTCTCGTGATCGCAGCGGTGTTTACCTGGGTTCCTGCGAGCTGGGATGAGATCGCCTCCATCGGCGGCATCGACGCCGTCTCCTCGGGCGACACCATCGGCCCGCGCATGTTCGTGATCTTCGCTGTCATTATCGGCATCCTGCTTGCCGCTCTGATCCAGCAGCTGACCGCGTACTTCACCGAAACCAACCGTCGCCCCGTGGACGATGTCGCCAAGACCTCGCTCACCGGCCCGGCCACGGTCATCCTCTCGGGCATCTCGCTCGGCCTCGAGTCCGCTGTCTACTCGGCACTGCTCATCGGTGCTGCGGTGTACGGCGCATTCCTGGTCGGCGGTGGCTCGGTGCTGCTCTCGCTCTTCGCGATCGCGCTCGCGGGCACCGGCCTGCTGACTACCGTCGGCGTCATCGTGTCGATGGACACCTTCGGTCCGGTCTCCGACAACGCTCAGGGTATCGCCGAGATGTCGGGTGACGTTCATGGCGAGGGCGCAGCAGTGCTCACCCGCCTCGACGCTGTCGGCAACTCGACCAAGGCGATCACCAAGGGCATCGCGATCGCGACGGCAGTACTTGCCGCGACCGCGCTGTTCGGTGCGTTCCGCGATGCGATCATCGGCGCCACTCAGTCGTCGGGTGCCAATGACATCCTGAACACCGTGAAGGATCCGTGGCAGTACGCAGGCATCCTTGACGTCGCCTCACCGGCGAACCTGGTCGGCCTGATCATCGGTGCCGCAGTGGTGTTCCTGTTCTCGGGTCTTGCCATCAACGCGGTGTCCCGCGCTGCCGGCGCCGTGATCTTCGAGGTGCGTCGCCAGTTCCGCGAGCACCCCGGAATCATGCTGGGCACCGAGAAGCCGGAGTACGGCAAGGTCGTCGACATCGTCACGCGCGACTCGCTCCGCGAGCTCGTCACCCCGGGCATCCTCGCGGTGTTCGCACCGATCGCTGTCGGCTTCGGCCTCGGTGTCGGTGCGCTGGGTGCGTACCTTGCAGGCACCATTGCCACGGGCGTTCTCATGGCCGTGTTCCTCTCGAACTCGGGCGGCGCATGGGATAACGCGAAGAAGTACGTCGAGGACGGTCACTTCGGTGGCAAGGGCTCTGAGGCCCATGCGGCCACCGTCATCGGCGACACCGTGGGCGATCCGTTCAAGGACACCGCAGGCCCGGCGATCAACCCGCTGATCAAGGTGATGAACCTGGTCGCGCTGCTGATCGCACCGGCTGTCGTGGCCATGAGCATCGGCGCCGATGAGAATGCGCCGATGCGCTGGATCATCGCTCTGGTCGCGGTGATCATCATCGTGACCTCGGTCGTGATCTCGAAGCGTCGTCCGATCGCCGTGGGCGATCCGGAGGTCGTGAACGCCCAGTAGTCACGCTCGTCAGTTCGCCCCGTGCTCCGATAATCGGACACGGGGCGAACTGCTTTCCCCGTAGGGGAAGGGGAAAATCGGTCAATTCCGGGGGTGCCCGAATTTGACAGAGGGGCCTGACCTACCGTCAGACTCCGCCGAGTAATCCCGGTGTGCATATAAAGGAGAGGCTTTCGTGGCGCATAAGACCCTGGTGATCGTCGAGTCACCAGCCAAGGCCAAGAAGATCGCGGGCTACCTCGGCCCCGATTACACGGTCCTGGCCTCGGTCGGTCATATCCGTGACCTCGCGGCCAAGTCCTCCCAGCTGCCCGAGGCTGACCGCAAGAAGCCCTGGTCGAAGCTCGCCGTGAATGTCGATGACGAGTTCCAGCCCGTCTACGTCGTCCATGACTCCAAGAAGGCAACCATCACCGAGCTGAAGAAGGCTCTCAAGGATGCCGATGAACTCCTCCTCGCCACTGACGAGGACCGCGAGGGCGAGGCCATCAGCTGGCACCTCATGGAGGTGCTGCGCCCGAAGGTTCCCGTTCAGCGCATGGTGTTCAACGAGATCACCCCCGAGGCCATCCGCGCCGCGGTGAACAACCCGCGCGATCTCGACATGCAGCTCGTCGATGCGCAGGAAACTCGCCGCATCGTTGATCGCCTGTACGGCTACCCCGTCTCCGAGGTGCTCTGGAAGAAGATCGGCCGCGAGGCTCGGTCTGCCGGCCGCGTGCAGTCAGTGGCCGTCCGCCTGGTCGTCGATCGCGAGCGTGAGCGCATAGCCTTCCGCAGCGGCAACTACTGGGACATCCTCGCCGAGTTCGCACCCGGCAACTTCGACGCCAAGCTCAGTTCGGTCGATGGCGTCCGCGTCGCGACCGGCAAGGATTTCGACGAGCAGGGCGCACTCAAAGGCAATGCCGTCGTGCTGCTCGATGAGCTCACGGTCAATGAGCTGGCCAATCACCTGATCAACTCCGACTTCACCGTGCGATCGGTCGTGCAGAAGCCCGGCACTCGCCGCCCGTCAGCACCGTTCATGACCTCGACCTTGCAGCAGGAGGCATCGAAGCGTCTTCGCTGGGGTTCGCAGCGCACCATGCGCGTCGCACAGGCTCTGTACGAGAACGGCTACATCACCTACATGCGTACTGACTCGACCACGTTGTCGGATCAGGCGCTCAATGCTGCCCGCAATCAGGCACGCGAGCTCTACGGCCCCGAGTATGTCTCCGAGGTGCCGCGTCGTTACGACCGCAAGGTCAAGAACGCGCAGGAGGCACATGAGGCCATTCGCCCGTCCGGAGATGTCTTCCGTACCCCGGGCGAAATCTCCAAGGAGCTGCACGGCGATGAGTTCGCGCTGTACGAGCTGATCTGGAAGCGCACGGTCGCCTCGCAGATGGTCGACGCGAAGATCGCGACGACCACCGTGAAGATCGGTGCAGTCGCTACCAACGGCAAGGATGCCGAGTTCAGTGCCTCCGGCACCGTCATCGTGTTCCCCGGCTTCCTCGCGGCACTCAAGGACATCACCGAGGAGAGCCTTGACGATGACGAGCGCGAGCGCGAGCTGCCGAACATGACCGAGGGTCAGACAGTTCACGCGAATTCTCTGAACCCTGCGAGCCACAACACGACTCCGCCTGCCCGCTTCACGGAGGCATCCCTGGTCGCCCGTCTCGAGGAGCTCGGCATTGGCCGACCGTCAACCTACGCATCGATCATGTCGACCATCGTCGATCGTGGTTACGTCTGGAAGAAGGGCTCGGCGCTCGTTCCCAGCTTCACTGCGTTCTCGGTGATTCGCCTGCTCGAGGAGCACTTCACCTCGCTCATCGATTACCAGTTCACCGCGAACATGGAAGAGGTCCTTGACCTCATCGCCTCGGGCCAGACCGATCGGGTCAAGCAGCTCGAGGCCTTCTGGCGTGGCGGCGAGAGCGTCAATGGCCCGTTCCCGGGCATCAAGGCACTGACCGAGGATCTTGGCGCGATCGATGCGCGAGAGATTGCCATCACCCCAATCGACGGCACCGATGCTTACCTGCGCGTCGGTCGCTACGG
>JBPCSY010000266.1:0-18961 GCA_051006695.1 Candidatus Nanopelagicales bacterium | reverse complement strand
GCCATCATCACGTACGCCAAGTCCGCATAGTGCAGCGGAGCGCGCCGAGCGCAGGCTCTCGTGTTCCGTCGCGCACGTGCTTCTCGTGGTCCACGGCTGTCCCCGTGTCGATAGCCTGCGCAGGTGAGTGACAGCCCGATCGACATTGCGGTACTTCAGCGTCGAAGTCTGCGCGTGCTCTCCGGCGCCTCGGTGCTCAGCGGAGTCGCAGTGGCCGGTTCGATAGCCGCCGGCGGTCTCCTTGCCGCCCGCCTGGCGGACTCCGAGGGCGCGGCAGGGCTCGCCCAGACCGCAGGCGTTCTCGGCGCAGCGCTGCTCTCCCTCCCGCTGGCGCGCGTGGCCATGAGTCGAGGACGCCGTGCAGCGCTCTCGCTCGGTTTCGGCATCGGCGCGGTGGGCGGTCTCGTCGTGATTGCCGCCTCTATCGCCCATTCCCTCTGGCTGCTGCTGGTCGGCTGCCTGCTGGTCGGCGTGGCCTCGGCCGCGACCTACCAGTCGCGGTACGCCGCCACCGATCTCGCCGAGGACCACCAGCGAGCGCGCGCGCTGTCCTGGGTCGTCTGGGCGGGCACCGTCGGCGCAGTCCTCGGTCCGAATCTGCTCAACATCTCGGGCAAGCTCGGCACGGCGCTTGGGCTCGAGCCACTCGCCGGCCCCTATGTCATCACCGCGGCCACGCTCGGCCTTGCTGCGCTGATCCTGCTGCTGTTCCTTCGCCCGGATCCCTACCTTGTCGCCGTGCAACGCCGCGCTGCCAGCGGAATTGCGGGGGCAAAGCCCCGGGTGCGTGATGGCATCGCCCATCTGCGCGCTGCGCCCCAGGCAGTTCTCGGCATCATCGTGATCGCCACTGGTCACCTCGTCATGGTCATGATCATGGTGATGACCCCGGTGCACATGGATGTCGGTCACGCAACGTTGCAGCTCATCGGCCTCGTCATCAGCATCCACATCCTCGGCATGTACGCCTTCGCCCCGGTAGTCGGAATCCTGGTTGACCGATTCGGACGCCAGGCCATGGCCCTCACCGGAACGGCAATTCTCATCGGATCCTGCGTCATCGCCGGGACTGCCGGACCTCACGGAACGGTGCAGTTGGGGCTCGGTCTCTTCCTGCTCGGCCTGGGCTGGTCCTTCACCCTGATCTCGGGCTCGACCATGGTCACTGACGCGATTGCCGCCGAGAATCGTCCGTCGGTGCAGGGGCTGTCGGATCTCGTGATGAACGTGGCCGGCGCGCTCGGCGGAGTTCTTGCGGGCCTCATCGTGGTGGCGAGTTCCTACGCCGTGCTGTGCTTCGTGGCGATCATTCCACTGCTGATACTCGTGTTCCTGCCCGGAGTTCGGTGGTTCAGGGGCTCCACCGCCTCGATCGTAGAATGAGGCGGTGTCCATGACCTCGTCCCTGCGCGGGACAGCACGCACGTACCAGGTGCGCACCTACGGCTGCCAGATGAACGTGCACGACTCCGAGCGCCTGTCAGGGCTGCTCGAGGACGCCGGCTATGTGCCGGTCGCTGAGGGCGCAGTGGCGGATGTCGTGGTCTTCAACACCTGCGCGGTGCGTGAGAAAGCTGACAACAAGCTCTACGGCAACCTCAGCCACCTGGTGCCGGTGAAGGCCGAGAACCCGGGCATGCAGATCGCCGTCGGCGGCTGCCTCGCGCAGAAGGATCAAGGCACGATCCTCGCGAAGGCACCAAATGTCGACGTCGTGTTCGGCACGCACAACATCGGCTCGCTGCCGATCCTGCTGGAGCGCGCTCGCGCACTCGACGAGGCACAAGTCGAGATCCTCGAGTCTCTGGAGACCTTCCCGTCGGCTCTGCCGACGAAGCGCGTTTCAGCCTTCTCGGCCTGGGTGTCGGTCAGTGTCGGCTGCAATAACACGTGCACGTTCTGCATCGTGCCGGCGCTGCGCGGCAAGGAGAAGGATCGCCGCCCCGGTGACATCCTGAACGAGATCCAGGTTCTCGTGGATCAAGGCGTGCTCGAAATCACCTTGCTCGGCCAGAACGTCAACGCTTATGGCTCGGAGTTCGGCGATCGCGAGGCCTTCAGCAAGTTGCTGCGCGCGTGCGGGGAGATTGACGGTCTTGAGCGCGTGCGTTTCACCAGCCCGCATCCGCGGGACTTCACCGACGATGTCATCGCCGCGATGGCCGAGACCCGTAATGTCATGCCGCAGCTTCACATGCCCCTGCAGTCGGGCTCCGATGACGTGCTGCAGCGCATGCGTCGGTCGTATCGACAGGATCGCTATCTCGGCATCATCGAGAAGGTGCGTTCAGCGATGCCCGACGCGGCAATCACGACCGACATCATCGTGGGATTCCCCGGCGAGACCGAGGCTGACTTCGAGCAGACCCTTCACGTGGTGCGCGAGGCACGATTCGCTGCAGCGTTTACCTTCCAGTACTCCAAGCGGCCCGGCACTCCGGCGGCCGACATGCCCGACCAGATCCCTCAGCCAGTTGTCACCGAGCGCTACAACCGACTGCTCGACACGGTCAATGAGGTCACCCTGGCGGAGAACCTCGCTCAGGTCGGCCGTGAGGTCGAAGTGCTGATCTCGGTGGGCGAGGGCAAGAAGGATGCTGCGACAGCGCGTATCTCCGGCCGCGCCCCCGATAACCGACTCGTGCACGTCGCCCTTGATGCGGCACTTCCCACGCCCCGACCGGGTGACATGGTCACTGCGGAGATCACTCACGCTGCCCCACATCACCTGAACGCCGATCGACTCATCTCCGTGCGCCACACGCGCGCCGGTGATCTTGCCGATCAGCCGATCGAGGTCATCACCCCCGGCGTGATGCTGGGGTTGCCCACCATTCGCGTCGGCGAATGAGTCGCGTCCTCGCGATTGTTGGGCCGACAGCCTCGGGCAAGTCGGCGCTCGCTGTGGCTATCGCACAGCGCATCGGTGGCGAGGTCATCAGCACCGACTCGATGCAGGTGTACCGAGGCATGGATATCGGAACCGCGACACCGACCATCCAGGAACGCGGGGGAGTTCCTCATCACCTGATGGATGTCTGGCCGATGGAGCACCTGGTCACGGTGTCGGAGTTCCAGGCCGATGCTCGTGCGGCCATTGATGACGTCCTGACACGCAATCGAGTCCCGGTGGTGGTGGGTGGCTCGGGGCTGTTCGTCTCAGCCGTGCTCGATGACTTAAATTTCCCGGGCACCGATGAGCAGGTGCGCGCGAAGTGGGAGGCCGAGCTGGAGGCCGTTGGTCCCGCCGAGTTGCATGCGCGCCTCGCGGAGGTCGACCCCGCGGCAGCAGCCGCGATCCTGTCGTCGAATGGCCGTCGCATCGTGCGTGCCCTGGAGGTCATCGAACTGACCGGTGAACCCTTCGTTGCCGAGTTCCCGGATCCTGTCGAGGTATACCCGACCGTGCGCATCGGCCTGGAGATTCCGCGGGACGTTCTCGACGAGCGCATCGCGCTCAGGGTTGATGCGATGTTCGCGGCGGGGTTCATCGATGAAGTGCGCGAACTTGACGCTGCAGGCCTACGGCAGGCACGCACTGCGTCGCGGGCGCTGGGCTACTCGCAGGTGCTGGCCATGCTCGACGGCGAGATCTCTGAACTGCAGGCGCGTGAGGACATCATCTTCGCCACCCGCAGGTTCGCTCGCCGCCAGCAGCGTTGGTTCCGGCGTGATTCCCGAATTCGCTGGATCGATTACGACTCGGCGACCGCAGTCGACGAGGCCCTCTCACTCTGGGAGACCTCGACGTAGTACTCGGTACCCAGGATCGGATTCGCGATCGGGCCCGGTAGTCGGGTCAGCACCGCGAGGGTGCGAATGGTGCCATCGGCGCTCGACTGTGACGCGTGAGCGCGCAGGGCGTCTTTCTTCTGGGCCATGTACTCGCGGACGTTGACCCGGTGGGTGATGCGGTTCTTCGGCGTCCAGGCACTGTCGAACTCGCTCGCGTCGAAATCCGACGGAGTCAGGTGCAAGGTGGAGGCCATGCGCACAGCTCGAGCGATCGGCTCTCGCGGCAGGGTTGCCTCGTAAAGACGAGGAGCCTTCCTCGCAAGGACGTAGGCGGCACGCACCACGTTGTGCACCTGCACATGGTCGGGGTGGCCGTATCCACCGGAGGGGTCGTATCCGACCAGGATGTCGCAGTCCTCGTCATCGAGGATCGCGGCGACGAGCTTGGCGATCGCGAATTTCGACTGGTGGGCGAATCCGTCCGCCACCTCTCCGTGCAGGCCCGAGTCGGCATAGCCGAGGTTGATGAGTCGGTCGACGCCGAGTATGTGGGCCGATCGGCTGAGCTCCTCCTGACGATGGGCGGCGAGGTCATCCGCATGTTCGGCATCCGTGAGGCCGGCTGCGCCATCGGTTGCCACGATCAGCACGACCCGATTGCCCTCGGCCACTGCACGCGCCATGGTGCCGGCGGTCAGGAGTGCCTCGTCGTCAGGATGAGCATGGACGAAGACCAGGGTGCGCGAACGGGTGCTGCCGAGCTCGTCAGAGGTGGGTCGAGATGTCATGGTGTGCCCATTGTGGCGTACGGTCACCCGAGTGAGGATCGCCCACGTCAGCGACTGCTACCTGCCCCGTACGGGCGGGATCGAGACGCAGGTGCGCGCCCTGGCCCTCCAGCAGGCAGCTACGGGTAATGACGTAAGGGTGATCACGGCCACCGGGGGAGACAGCGAGGTCTTCGCGGGCACGGAGATCCTCGACGGCATCACCGTCCACCGTGTGGCCGCCCATGTCCCAGCCGGACTCCCGATTCACCCACGTACGTACCGAGAGGTCAGTGCCGTTCTCGCGGCTGACCCGGTGGATGCCGTCCACGTGCATGCCGGCGTGATCTCTCCTTTTGCCTGGGGCGCCATTCGTGCTGCGCGCGACGCAGGGCTTCCGGTGCTCGTGACCGTCCACTGCATCTGGGGTCCGGTGGCCGAGCGTGCCTTCGCGATGAGCGATCGCGCCCTGGGCTGGAGTCGATGGGGAATTCAGATGTCGGCAGTGAGCGGCATTGCGGCTTCCCGCATCGAGAAGGCCGCGCCTGCGAGTGCACCTGTGATCGTTATTGCCAATGGCATCACGCCGAGCGACTGGGCCGTGGAGCCGGTGACACGTGTCGATGATGTCGTCCGCATGGCCAGCGTGATGCGCATCGCCCCCCGCAAGCGGGTCATTCCGTTGCTTCGGATGCTGAAATCGGCGCAGCGCATGCTGGGCAGCGACGTCACCCTCGAACTCACCATCATCGGCGATGGGCCTGAGCGAAGTCGCGCGGAGCGATTCGCACGCAGGAACGGGCTCGCGGTCACCTTCGCTGGTCGACTCGATCAACGGGGTATTCGCGACGTCTTCGCGCGCACCGACATCTACGTGCAGCCCTCGATCAAGGAGTCATTCGGGCTCGCGGCACTCGAAGCGCGCTGCGCGGGGATCCCGCTCGTCATCCACGCGGATTCCGGCACCACGCAATTCGTCACTGATGGCACCGAGGGACTCGTCGGTGCCGACGACTGGGCTATGGCAGGTGCGATTGCCCAGCTGGCCTACGACCGAGCATTGCGCGATCGGATTGCTGAGCACAATCGAACTCATGAGCCCGCGGATTCCTGGCCTCATGTGTTGCAGGAGGTTATCCACGGGTACGAGCTCGCTTCGTCGGCCAGGGGCGAAGCGGCGACTAGGCTCTAGGGCATGGCGAGGAATGCGGAATTGCGGTTCGTGAAGGGTCACGGCACCGGCAATGACTTCATTCTGATTCCCGATCACGAGGGCGATCTCGAGATCACGCCAGAGCAGGTGCGTTATCTCTGTGATCGGCATTTTGGCCTGGGGGCTGACGGCGTGATTCGAGTCGTCCGCACGGCACGCGTGCCCGAGGTGGCCGCGATGGCTGATTCCGCCGAATGGTTCATGGACTACCGAAATGCCGACGGCAGCATCTCGGAGATGTGCGGCAATGGCTCTCGAGTATTCGCGCGCTATCTCGATGCCACCGGCTTGATCACCGACGCAGAGGTGCAGATCGCCACGCGAGGTGGCCTGCGCACCGTCAGCATGGAGTCCGATCTCAGCATCACCATCGACATGGGAATTCCGACCACTCCGCCCGGCACTGCCGTGGTCACCGTGGGAAGCCGGCAGATGCCCGCAATCGGCGTGATGATCCCGAACCCGCATGCCGTGTCATTCGTCGAGTCACTTGACGATGCCGGTGACCTTCTTGTCTCACCCGGCATCGCTCCGGCCGCCGTGTTCAATGAGGGTGCGAATGTGGAATTCGTGGTGATCCGCGGCGAGAACCACATTGCGATGCGCGTCTTCGAACGCGGTGTCGGCGAGACCCTCAGCTGCGGCACGGGTGCTTGTGCGGCCGCCTTCGCCTACCTGCGCAGTATCGAGGCACCCGTCGGTCGCGAGGTTCGCGTTGATGTGCCGGGCGGGACTTTGAACATCACTGAGACCGAGGCCGGGCATCTGCTGCTTCGCGGCCCGGCTGATCTCGTGGCACGCGGCACCGTGCTCCTTCCATGACGCGTGCCCAAGGACCGCGAGCATGAGTAGCGACGACTTCGACGACGAACAGCAGAGCACGGGCGATTACGAGCTCGAGGCTCGTGCGGGCCTGCGTCGAGTCTCGGGCCTGTCGACCGAGCTCGAGGACGTCACTGAGGTCGAGTACCGACAGATCCGCCTCGAGAGAGTCGTACTTGCGGGAGTCTGGACCTCAGGCACTGTGCTCGATGCCGAGCGCTCCCTGCGCGAACTGGCCCTGCTCGCCGAGACTGCCGGTTCCGAAGTCGTCGATGGCGTGATTCAGCGCCGTGACAATCCGGATCCCGCCACCTATCTCGGCTCAGGCAAAGTGCTCGAACTGCACGAAATCGTCAAGGCCACCGGTGCTGACACCGTGATCTGCGATGGCGAGCTCACGCCTGGCCAGTTGCGCCAGCTTGAGTCAATCCTGAAGGTCAAGGTCGTCGACCGCACGTGTCTGATCCTCGACATCTTCGCCCAGCATGCCCGGAGCAGGGAGGGCAAGGCGCAGGTGAGCCTTGCCCAGATGCAGTACCTGCTGCCACGACTACGCGGCTGGGGCGAATCGCTCTCACGTCAGGGCGGCGGAGCCGGTGGCAGCGCGAGCGGTGGCGTGGGCACGCGTGGCCCGGGCGAGACCAAGATCGAGACCGATCGTCGTCGCATTCGCGCACAGATGACGAAGTTGCGTCGCGAGCTCAAGGAGATGGAGAAGTCGCGCGTCACGCAACGAGCCTCTCGTCACCGCGCAGGCATTCCCTCGGTGGCGATCGCCGGCTACACCAATGCGGGCAAGTCGAGTCTGCTCAACCGACTCACGGGTGCTGGCGTGCTAGTCGAGAACTCGCTCTTCGCGACCTTGGATCCCACGATCCGCAAGGCGAAGACTCCGAGTGGACGCGACTTCACCCTTGCCGACACGGTCGGCTTCGTGCGTCACCTTCCGCATCAGCTCGTCGAGGCCTTCCGCTCGACCCTCGAGGAGGTCAAGGACGCCGATCTCATCGTGCACGTGGTCGACGCCTCCGATGAGGATCCCGAGGGCCAGATCAACGCGGTGCGCCTTGTGCTCAACGATGTCGATGCCGGGCACGTTCCCGAACTCATCGTCCTGAACAAGGCCGACATTGCTGATCCCGAGGTGGTCACCAACCTGCTGCGCCGAGAGCCGCACTCCGTGGTCATTTCCGCGAAGACAGGTGAGGGCATTGACGAGCTCCTGCTCGCGATCGAGGCAGACCTACCGAGCCTGATGCAAGAGGTCGATCTTGTCGTGCCCTATTCCCGCGGTGACCTGATCTCCCGTGCCCATGCGACTGGCGATGTCATCACCGTCGAGCATGGTGAGACGGGATCGCGATTACATGCCCGCGTGCCCGAGATGCTGGCCAACGAGTTGCGCACGGTCTGCACATGAGTGACGTCGACAATGCCCTTGACGTCGTAGTCGAGGCACTGGGCGGTCAGCGACGCGAGGGTCAGCACGAGATGGCCAATGCGGTCGCCACTGCGATCGGCGATGGCTCGCACGTGATCGTGCAGGCGGGCACCGGCACCGGCAAGTCCTTCGGGTACCTGGTGCCGGCGGCCGTGCATGCGGCCACGACCAACAACACCGTGGTCGTGGCCACAGCCACTCTTGCTCTGCAGCGTCAGTTGGTCGAGCGCGATCTGCCGCGTCTGGCCGAGGCTCTACAGCCCGTCATGTCTCGGCCGGTCACCTTCGCCGTGCTCAAGGGCCGCAATAACTACGTCTGCCTGGAGAAGCTGCACGGCACGGTTCCCGAGGATGAATCCGAGGCGCTGTTCAGCACCAAGCGCACCGAGCTCGGCGAACAGGTCATCGCCGTGCGTGAGTGGGCCGAAAGTACCGAGACCGGTGATCGCGATGAGTACCCCGACGAGATTGATCCCCGCGTGTGGCGCAGCATCTCGGTAGGTCGCCGCGAATGCGTCGGTGAGAGCAAGTGTGCCTTCGGCGAGGAATGCTTCACGGTCAAGCGTCGGCTCCAAGCGCAGGAAGCTGACATCGTCATCACCAATCACGCGATGCTGGCCATCGACGCGATCGAGGGCATCCCCGTTCTCCCCGAGCACGATGCGGTGGTGATTGACGAGGGCCACGAACTTGTCGACCGAGCCACCGCGGCAATCACCTCGGAGCTCACTGTCGCCATGGTCGAGAAGGCCATCAGCCGGGTGCGCAAGCAGATTGATGCCGAGACTGTTGAGCGCCTCGAAGTGGCTGCCGAGACCCTGGACGATGCGATGCGCGAGGAAGCTCTTGCCCTCGGCGGTCCGACCCAATTCACCACGCTTCCCAAGAACGTGCTGCTTGCCCTGACCATGGTGCGTGATGCGTGCAACAACGCGATGAGCGAACTGGCCGCGGATCGCGACAAGGAGCCCTCGGCTATGTCTGCGCGCCAGCAGGCCCGAGGTGCCCTCGAGGATGTCCACGATGTTGCCGGCTCGTTGCTCATTGCCGGGGAGCACGACGTGGTCTGGCTTGATCCCGGTGATAACCGCGCACCGACCCTTAAACTCGCGCCACTGTCAGTCTCCGGCCTTCTGCGTGAGGCGCTGTTCAACAAGACACCGGTGGTGCTGACGAGCGCGACCCTCACTGTCGGCGGAGGATTCGACTCGCTCGTAGGCTCACTGGGCTTGAGTGAATCCAATGTCGTCACCATGGATGTCGGCTCGCCCTTCGATCATGCGAAGCAGGGCATCCTGTACGTCGCGAAGGATTTGCCCGCCCCGGGGCGCGAGGGCATTGCGATGGAGGCACTCGACGAGTTGGCCGAGCTGATCGAGGCAGCAGGGGGACGCACCCTCGCACTGTTCTCGAGCTGGCGTGGAGTGGAGCGAGCAGCCGAGTATCTGCGCGTGCGTCTTGATGCGACGAAGTTTCCTGTGCTCGTGCAGCGCAAGGGCGATTCAGTTGGCACCCTGGTCGATAAGTTCGCCGCCGATCAGGCGAGCACCCTGCTCGGAACGGTCTCGCTCTGGCAGGGTGTCGACGTTCCCGGCGAGTCGTGCATCCAGGTGGTGATCGACCGTATTCCGTTCCCGAGACCTGATGATCCGTTGCTCAGTGCGCGCCAGAGGGCTGTTGATGAGGCAGGAGGCTCAGGCTTCCGCGCCATTGCCGTGCCGAAGGCTGGTCTGTTGCTCGCTCAGGGTGCAGGTCGGCTCTTTCGCGGACCGGAGGACAGGGGAGTCGTCGCCATTCTCGACTCACGCCTGGCCACAGCGGGCTACGGCCGCGCACTTCGCGCGAGCCTGCCGCCATTTTGGTACACCACTGACCGACCGACAGTGGTGAGCGCCTTGACTCGCCTGCGTGACGAGCTGGACGCAGTGAACTAGAGCTTGCGCAGGACCGTGACGACCTTGCCCATGATCGTGGCGTCATCGCCGAGGATCGGTGCATAAGCCGGATTGTGCGGCATCAGCCACACGTGACCATCGCGGCGCTTGAACGTCTTGACCGTGGCCTCGTTATCGAGAAGGGCCGCGACGATATCTCCGCTCTCGCACGTGCTCTGCTGGCGCACGACAACCCAGTCGCCATCGCAGATGGCCGCATCGACCATGGAGTCGCCGACAACCTTGAGCATGAAGAGCTCACCGGTGCCCACGAGATCGCGGGGCAGCGGAAAGACGTCCTCGATCATCTCCTCGGCCAGGATCGGGCCACCGGCGGCGATCCGACCCACGAGCGGGACATTGACGGCCGCGCCGGCCGAGTGGATATCGCGAACCTCGGCGGCCCCCGCGACGACAGACGGGGTGATCTCGGGACCATCGGCGACCACGAGTGCGCGAGGACGGTTGGGGTCACGGCGCAGATAGCCCATGCGCTCGAGAGTGACCAATTGATGAGCCACGCTGCTGGAGGAGGTCAGGCCCACGCCCTCGCCGATCTCGCGCACGCTCGGCGGGTAGCCACGCTCATCGACGGTGGCTCGAATCATCTCGAGGATGGCGCGCTGGCGGGTGGTCAGGCCACTGTCATCGGCCGGGCCGTCGGGGAACTCGCTGACGCTGGCCAGGGGAGTGCCGTCGGCCTTCTTCTTCGGTGCCATGGAATCTGCCTCTCGATCGCTACTGAGCCTGGTGCCGGTGGGCTAGACGCTCCCGAACTCTCATCCGGATTCAATGTCAGACCCCGCTGGCAGCCTGCGGCCATGACCAGAACGTTAGTTGTACGGATTCTAAAAATCAAACACATGTTCGAATGTCGGCTGGACGTGTCTGCCAAACCGTGCTACAAATCGCACATGCGTTCGATCGAACACACGTTCGAAACTTCCCCGAAAGGAACTGAGATGGCTCTCGCAACCACACTTCCCCGCGCGGCTCGTCCGGTGCCCGCCACCTCGTCCGCACGCTCGGCCCGCCCATCCGGTGCCCGCCAGCCGATTCGCCTGACCTCACGCGGGCGGGCTGCCGTGTTCTTCCTGCTCTCCGTCGTCACCTTGCTGCTGGTCATGATCGCCGCCGGTGGCACGTCAGCCGACGCCTCGGCCACCGCGGGTGGCCCGGCCACCGCCAGTGTCGTCGTCCAGGCGGGGGATTCCCTGTGGACCATCGCAAAGTCATTGCAGCCCAATGGTGATCCGCGTTCGATGATGCAGACCCTGACAGAGCTCAATGGGCTTGAGGGCGGCGCCCTGATTCCGGGCCAGCAACTGATCGTCCCGATCGCAGGCTAAATCCGCGCGACGCGCCGAAAGATGAGCCTTGCGTTCCCCTGGTATTAGCAGTACGTTCCTACCCCTAGATGTAGTAGTTGCAGCCATGTGATTTGTCCACAGGTTGTGGTTATTGGGTCACAGGCTTTCCACAGGGAATCCCCAGATTCACTCACAGGAAGCCCGAACTGGCCCCACAGATGTGACAGAAGTGAAGTTTTGGGAAGGGAGGTACACAACATGCGATGCCCGTTCTGTCGCGAGGACGACTCACGAGTCGTCGATTCGCGCACGGTCGACGATGGCGCAGCCATCCGCCGTCGCCGTGAGTGCGCCGCCTGTGGCCGCCGCTTCACCACGGCTGAGACCGCATCCCTCCTGATCGCCAAGCGCTCCGGGGCCCTGGAGCCGTTCAGTCGCGCCAAGGTCGTCTCCGGAGTTCGCAAGGCCTGCCAGGGTCGGCCGGTAAGCGAGGACGATCTCGCCCTGCTCGCCCAGAAGGTCGAAGATGCCCTTCGCGCGACCGGAACCGCCGAGATCCCGGCGATGGAGGTTGGCTTGGCCATCCTCGGTCCACTTCGCGAGCTCGACGAAGTGGCCTATCTGCGCTTTGCCTCCGTCTACCGATCATTCGACACCCTCGATGACTTCGAGGCTGAGATCGCCCTGCTTCGTGCAGAGGGCGAGCCCACTGGGCAAGAGCCCACCACGACTTCCCATTCCAGTAACCGCTCCTGAGGAAGAAAGGCACCACCCATGTCAGTTACCACCAGTGCTCCGGCTGCGTTCGTGCACAACACCCTGCGCAAGCCCGGTCTCACCATGGAGCGGCTCTACACGACTCCCGGACAGCATCCCTATGACGGCGTCACCTGGGAGCGTCGCGACGTCGTCCAGACCAACTGGAAGACGGGTGACATCGTCTTCGAGCAGCGCGGTGTCGAGTTCCCCGACTTCTGGAGCGTCAACGCCTCCACCATCGTCACCACCAAGTACTTCCGAGGCGCCGTCGGCACCGAGGCGCGTGAGTGGAGCCTCCAGCAGCTCATCGACCGCGTTGTGCTCACGTACACGAAGGCCGGCAAGGAGCACGGCTACTTCCGCACCGATGCCGATGCCGAGATCTTCGAGCACGAGCTCACCTACATGCTGCTGCACCAGGTGTTCAGCTTCAATTCCCCGGTGTGGTTCAACGTCGGTACCACCGCGCCGCAGCAGGTCAGTGCCTGCTTCATCCTGTCGGTCGACGACACCATGGACTCCATTCTCAACTGGTACAAGGAAGAGGGCTTCATCTTCAAGGGTGGCTCGGGTGCAGGCCTGAACCTCTCGCGTATCCGCTCGAGCAAGGAGCTCCTGAAGTCCTCCGGCGGCACCGCCTCCGGTCCGGTCTCCTTCATGCGCGGTGCTGACGCATCGGCCGGCACCATCAAGAGCGGTGGCGCCACGCGTCGCGCCGCGAAGATGGTCGTGCTCGACGTCGATCACCCTGACATCGAGGAGTTCATCGAGACCAAGGTTCGCGAGGAGGAGAAGATCCGCGTCCTCAAGGAGGCCGGCTTCGACATGGACCTTGGAGGCAAGGACATCACCTCGGTTCAGTACCAGAACGCCAACAACTCAGTGCGTGTCTCCGATCTGTTCATGCGCGCTGTCGAGAATGGTGATCCCTTCGGCCTCACCGCACGCACCGATGGCCGCGTGGTCGAGACCGTTGACGCCAAGGAGCTCTTCGCGAAGATGACCGAGGCAGCATGGGCATGCGCTGACCCGGGCATTCAGTACGACGACACCATCAATGACTGGCACACCAACCCCGAGACCGGTCGCATCAATGCGTCCAACCCCTGCTCGGAGTACATGAGCCTCGACAATTCGAGCTGCAACCTCGCCTCGCTGAACCTGCTCACCTTCCTCAAGGACGATGACACGTTCGATGCGGAGCGCTTCGCCAAGGCTGTCGAGTTCGTCATCACCGCCATGGATATCTCGATCTCCTTCGCCGACTTCCCGACTGAGCCCATCGGCGACACCACTCGTCGTTACCGCCAGCTCGGTATTGGTTACGCGAACCTCGGTGCGCTGCTCATGGCGACCGGCCTTCCCTACGACAGCGACGGTGGCCGTGCACTTGCTGCGGCGATCACCAGCCTGATGACCGGCTCCGCCTACAAGCGCAGCGCCGAGCTGGCTGGCGTCGTCGGCCCGTACGAGGGCTATGCCCGCAATATCGATGGTCACAAGCGCGTCATGCGTAAGCATGCAGCGGCGAACGACACCGTGCGTACCATCACCAGCCTCGACGGTGACGTGCAGAAGCTCGCGAACAAGGCGTGGGAAGAGTGCCTGAAGACCGGTGAGAAGAACGGCTGGCGCAATGCGCAGGCCTCGGTGCTCGCGCCGACCGGCACCATCGGCTTCATGATGGACTGCGACACCACCGGCATTGAGCCCGACTTCTCCCTGGTGAAGTTCAAGAAGCTCGTCGGCGGCGGCTCGATGCAGATCGTCAACCAGACCATCCCGCGTGCCCTGCGCAAGGCCGGTTACACCGAGGAGACCGTCGAGGCAATCGTCGAGTACATCTCCGAGAACGGTCATGTCGTCGATGCGCCGGGCCTCAAGCCCGAGCACTATGCAATCTTCGACACCGCCATGGGTGTTCGCTCCATCACTCCGATGGGCCACGTGCGCATGATGGCCGCAGTCCAGCCATTCATCTCCGGCGCGATCTCCAAGACCGTCAACATGCCGGAGTCGGCCACGGTCGAGGAAGTTGCCGAGATCTACTTCCAGGGCTGGAAGATGGGTATCAAGGCTCTGGCGATCTACCGCGATAACTGCAAGGTGGGCCAGCCGCTTTCCGATGGCAAGGCTGCCAAGGTCGACGAGGTTGTCGACGCCGTTGCCTCGGCCATCGCCTCGGGTCAGCCGATCCGCCGTCGCTTGCCGAAGTCGCGCCCGAGCCGCACCACCAGCTTCTCGGTGGCCGGTGCCGAGGGTTACATGACCGCAGGTGCCTACGAAGATGGCGCCCTCGGTGAGGTCTTCCTCAAGCTGGGCAAGCAGGGCTCAACCCTGGCCGGCGTGATGGATGCCTTCTCGATCGCCATCAGCATCGCTCTGCAGTACGGCGTGCCGCTGGAGGCCTTCGTCTCGAAGTTCGTGAACATGCGCTTCGAGCCGGCGGGCATGACCGACGATGCGGATATCCGCATCTCGCAGTCGATCATGGATTACATCTTCCGTCGCCTGGCACTCGATTACCTGCCCTACGACAAGCGCGAGGCTCTCGGTATCTTCAGTGCAGACGAGCGTTCGGCAACCGTGGCCGGCTACGGAGCACCCGCAGCCATCGCCCCGGCCGCTGATCTCGACGTCGTTGTCGAGGATGCAGCAACCGAGGCCGAGGTCGTCACTCCCAAGGCAGCGCCGATGGTCGCTCACTCGAGCGCCGAGCTGCTCGAGCAGATCACCGGAACCGCCTCTGACGCCCCGCTGTGCATGACCTGCGGCATCAAGATGCGCCCGGCCGGCTCGTGCTACGTCTGCGAGGGCTGCGGCAGCACCTCCGGCTGCAGCTAGTCAGCACTCACCACGAGGGGTCACGGCACTTGCCGTGGCCCCTCGTGCGTTGTGTCGGTCGGAGTCGATTTGTTGAACGGTCAACTATGTGGAATAATCGAGGTTGACCTGAGGAGATCCCATGAGCCACGAGTTCGACACCACCCTGCTCGGCATTGATGCTGCCAGTGCTGCCGCACTTTTTCACGAGGCGCGTACGGCGTACTCCTTCACCGATCAGCCCGTGACGGACGCTCAGCTCGCTGCCATCGTGCACCTGCTGCGCTGGGCGCCGACGGCCATCAACAGTGGGCCGCTGCGCGTGTCATTCGCGCGCACCCCTGAGGCCAAGGCGCGCCTGCTGCCGCTGGCCTCCTCAGGCAATCAGCAGAAGATCACCGAGGCGCCCGTGACAGCGATCCTGGCCGCCGACACCGATTTCCATGAGCACATCGAGTTGCTCGCACCCGGAGCGATCGGCATGAAGGCTGGCTTCGATGACAGCTTCGAGAACCGCAATGGATTCGCGCGCTTCAATGCCTCGATCCAGACGGGCTACTTCATCCTCGCCGTGCGCGCCCTCGGTCTCGCTGCTGGCCCGATGGCCGGTTTCAACAATGCCGGCGTTGACGAGGAGTTCTTCCCGAACTCCCCGCTGCGCTCGATTCTGCTGGTGAACATCGGTTACCCGAGCGCGGAGGCCTTCCGCGAGCGCAGTGCACGCCTCCCGCTTGAGACGGTCGTCGAGTACCTGTAATTCTGGTCGGATGCGCGGGTCTTACCTCGTGTCGCTGTCGCGCCCCTCGCGGGTCAGCGATCCGAAGTAGTCTGCGCGGGTGCAGCAATTTCTCTCGATCGGCTCAGCCCTGGGTGAAGGCCCGACCTGGGAAGAATCATCGGGAACGTGGCTGTTCGTCGATATCACGGCAGCAGTGGTGCATCGCCTCGGCTCCGACGGGCGCCTGCTTCACTCTTTCGAGCCGGGGAGTGAGGTGTCGGCAGTCCTTCCGACTTCGTGCGGGCGTCTGCTGCTCGTTGGCTTCGATCGACTGTACGTCTGCGAAGCCGATGGCACCGATGTGAGAGTGTTCGGCGATCAGCTCGAGGCGGACGCTCTGGTACGCATGAATGATGCGAAGGTCGATTCGCGAGGTCGGCTGTGGACCGGAAGTCGCGACAAGGAACGCGCAGGTCGCGCTCGTCTGTATCGGGTGGATGCCAATGGCGCGGCCACGGTGATGCTCGAGGGAGTAAACGTCTCGAATGGGCTCGGTTGGAGCCCCGACGATCGTTCGTTCTATTACATCGACTCCCTCACCTACTCCGTGCGCGTCTTTGATTTCGATTCCGAGCTCGGTGAACTGGGGGAGTCGCGCGAGTTCTGCACCTTCGATCCCGATACCGGCCTGCCGGACGGTCTGAGCGTTGATGAGCACGGTCACGTGTGGGTGGCGCATTTCGGCTCAGGCTCAGTGACTCGGCATGCGCCATCCGGCGATCAGGTGGCCGTACATCACCTGCCTGTGCCGAATGTGACGAGTCTTGCCTTCGGTGGTACCGACGGAACTGATGTCATCGTCACCACGGCGAGATACCGCATGAGCGACGACGAACTCGGGCAGTACCCGATGGCCGGCGATGTTTTCTGGGGAAACTGGGGGATACGCGGGCTTCCGACGCACGCTTTCATCGTCGGCTGACCATTTGTCCCAGGTGCCTGCCGCCTTGGCTTGGAGCGCGTGAATCACCCTGACACCGTTGTCATTTCCAGGCATCGAGGTGAATGTGACGTACGTCCCTGACGTGCACGCGTTTGCAGCGCCAAGATGTCTAGACAACTACGGCTAACCTGCCCGCACGGGTCGGCAGTCGTAGTGCACGACTTCCCCCGTGCGACCGCTGCTGCTGTATGGAGGACACATGGCTGACATTCGCTACGTCTACGACTTCTCCGAGGGAAGTCGCGAGCAGAAGGATCTGCTGGGTGGCAAGGGTGCCAATCTCGCGGAGATGACCCGTCTGGGCCTCCCTGTTCCTCCGGGCTTCACGATCACTACGCATGCCTGCCGTTGGTTCCTCACGCATGATGCCGAGCCCCCCGAACTTCGCGTGCAGGTCACGGCTGCACTTCGCCGACTCGAAGACGCCCTCGATCGCCGTTTGGGCGATCTACATGACCCACTCCTGGTGTCGGTGCGCTCCGGCGCTGTCTTCTCCATGCCGGGAATGATGGACACGATCTTGAACATCGGCCTCAACGATGCCTCGGTCAAGGGCCTGGCCGATATTTCCGGCGATGAGCGATTCGCGTGGGATTCCTACCGACGCCTGATCTCGATGTTCGGCCGCACCGTGATGAACATCGAGCCCTCGATCTTCGCGAATGCGCTCGAGCATGCTGTCGAGAAGGCCGGCGTTGCCTCCGAGAGTGAGCTCAGTGCCGCGGTGCTCCAGGAGCTCGTGGAGAACTACAAGTCCGTCGTGCGCGAGCACACCGGACGCGAGTTCCCGCAGCATCCTCGTGAGCAGCTCGACATGGCCGTCAAGGCGGTCTTCGAATCCTGGAACGGAGATCGGGCCAAGCTCTATCGCCGTCGCGAGCGAATTCCCAATGATCTGGGTACCGCGGTCAATATCTGCGCGATGGTCTTCGGAAACCTTGGCGAGGATTCCGGCACCGGGGTGGCATTCACACGTGACCCTGCGACCGGCTCACCCGGGCATTACGGCGACTACCTGCAAAATGCCCAGGGCGAGGACGTCGTCGCCGGTATCCGGAACACGCTCACTCTCGCTGATCTCGCTACCGTGAATCCGGAGGTCGCGACCCAGCTCGCACAAACCATGCGCCGTCTCGAAACCCACTACCGCGACCTCTGCGACATCGAGTTCACTGTTGAGCGAGGCAAGCTGTGGCTGCTGCAGACTCGTGTGGGCAAGCGCACGGCCGGAGCTGCATTCCGCATCGCCACGCAGTTCCTTGACGAGGGCCTGATCACCGAGGACGAAGCGCTGATGCGCGTCTCGGGTCAGCAGCTCTCGCAACTGCTCGTGCCGCAGCTTGCCGTGGGTACCGAGCGCATACTCCTCACCAAGGGCATCCCGGCCTCACCGGGCGCTGCAGTCGGTCAGGTTGTCTTCGATCCGCAGCGCGCGGTCGACTGGGTCGAGCAGGGGCGCACGGTCGTGCTCGTGCGACGTGAGACAAATCCGGACGACCTTGCCGGAATGGTCGCTGCAGTGGGCATCCTGACTAGTCGTGGTGGCAAGACGAGTCACGCGGCCGTGGTCGCGCGCGGCATGGGCAAGCCGGCAGTCTGTGGCGCGGACCAACTCGTCGTCGATGAGTCCTCGCACTCCGCTGTCGTCAACCTCGCGGACGGCTCGAAGCTGACCATCAACGAGGGGGATTTCATCTCGCTCGACGGTGCTTCCGGCGAGGTCTTCCTCGGAGAGATCCCGGTCTCGCCCTCGCCCGTTGTTCGTTACCTGCTCGAGGGGATGGAGGCGGTGCTGCCTACGCTCGATGAGGACTCCGCCGCGATCGTCGCGTGCGTCGATCGACTGCTGGCGCATGCTGACGAGGTTCGTCGCCTGCGCGTGCGCACTAATGCCGATACCGCGGAGGATGCCGCTCGTGCCCGTCAGCTCGGCGCTGAGGGCATTGGCCTGTGCCGCACCGAGCACATGTTCCTCGGCGAGCGCCGCGAGCTGATCGAGCGCGTGATCCTTGCTGAGAGCACGACCGAGCGCGAGGTCGCGCTCGACGCCCTGATGCCGCTGCAGCGTGGCGACTTCATTGAATTGCTCACCGAGATGGACGGGCTTCCGGTCACGGTGCGCCTTCTTGATCCGCCACTGCACGAGTTCCTGCCCGATCGCGCCGATCTCATGGTCCGAGTGGCCTTGGCCCAGGCGGCCGGCCAGGACGCCTCCGCCGATGAGCGATTGCTTGCGGCGGTGAATCGCCTGCACGAGTCGAATCCGATGCTGGGCCTGCGCGGGGTTCGCCTCGGTCTGGTGGTGCCAGGACTCTTCGCCCTGCAGGTACGCGCACTGGCCGAGGCTGTCGTCTCACGTACGCGCGACGGCGGAACTCCGATTGCCGAGATCATGATCCCGCTCGTGGGCTCGGCCCAGGAGCTCATCCTCATGCG
>JBPCSY010000265.1:0-8276 GCA_051006695.1 Candidatus Nanopelagicales bacterium | reverse complement strand
ACTGAGCATGCTCGTGGTCGGCAGCGCGGTGTTCATCACCTTTCTTCGGGCCAATTACTTCATCGCCGTGATCGGAGTGACGGTTCTGGTCATCTCGCTGCTCACGCTGGAGGGCATGGACACACGAAGTACCGGTCACTGGCTTGCCCTCTCGACGATCGTGGCCGGCGCCCTGGTGACACTCGCCGCTCTTGTATGGCCTGAGCCCTCGGCACCATCGCCTGCGCGGTAAGAATGCGCGTTGTCCCCCGTCTGCGGCACACTGGGCACACGCCCACCACCGAAAGGCCATCATGCGCGTCAGAACGATCACCAGCATCACCGTCATCGGAGCGCTTGCTCTCGCAGGCATCGCACTCGCACCCGTCTCCCAGGCGTCCTCGCACGAGCTCGTCATCGGCGTCGAGGCGCCATTGACCGGTGCTCAGGCCAGTAACGGCCAGGACATGCTGCGCGGCGTGAAGCTCGCCGTCGCGCAGGCCAATGCCAAGGGCGGAGTCCTCGGCCACAAGGTGCGCATCGTCGAGCTTGACGACCAGGCTGATCCGGGCAAGGCCGCTGACATGGTCGCCAAGGCCAAGCGCGCCGGCGTGGTCGCGGTCGTCGGGCCGTATAACTCCTCCGTCGGCATCGTGAACCTGCCGCTGTACCTCAAGGCCGGCATCGTGCCCGTGCACATGACCTCGACTAATGACACCAATGGCATGGGCGTGACGGTGCAGCCGAAGAACAATCAGATCTCGCCGATCGAGGATGCCTATGCGAATTCCATCGGCGCCATGAACGTGGCAATGCTCGTCGACCCCTCTACCTACACGCAGGGCATGGCGGACCGCCTGTCAGCGGCACTGAAGGCCAGGGGTGCCACTGTCACCTCGATCCCGGTGGTCGAGGGGAAGAACGACTACAGCGCAGAGGTTGCTCAGGCGTTCTCCGGTGTTCCTGACCTCATCTACGTCAGCACCTACTACCCCGAGGGCGCGAAGATCGCGCAGCGCCTGGCACTCTCCAAGTTGCCGACTCGGTGCCTGATGGGCCTGGCCAATGTCGATCCGGCATTCGTGACCGAGGCAGGGCAGATTGCAGCCGAGCGTTGCGTCTTCAGCGGCGTCCCCGAGGCAGCCCAGCTTCCCGGCGCCAAGGCCGCTGCGTACGTCGCGGACTACACGAAGGCGTTCAAGAAGAGTCCCGGCGTCTGGGGCGCCTTCACCTACGACTCGGCGAACCTCCTGTTCAGCAAGATCGCCCAGACCGGAACCACGAAGTTTGCCCCCGTTCTAAAGGCCCTGACGCACACGAAGAACTTCAAGGGCGCCACGGGAACGACCACCATCCGACCGTCAACGGGCAATCGAGTGAAGGTGCCCGTCTACATCCTCAAGGTCGATAGCAAGGGCGTGTTCACCGTCGCTCCCTAGTACGCCGTTTACCAGAGGCGGGCGAGACTCTCGGGTCTCGTCCGCCTCTGCATTCCCGAGCACCACACCCGTGACATGCCCGCGGGTCACGGTCATGTCATCATGGACGTCGGTTACGGGGTGAATGACCGGAGGTGACATGCGGGTACGAGGCATTCTCGTCGGACTCTGCGGAGCAAGCCTGATGGCCGGAACGCTGGCCCTCACCTCTGCCGCCTCGGCGGCGCAGCCCGTCGGATCCACCGCGGCAGTGCATGCCACCGCAGCAGCACCTACCTCAGTTGATGCTGCCAAGGATCGTCCGGACAAGAACAAGCCGGGCAAGAACAAGCCGGGCAAGAACAAGCAGGCGGTGTCGAAGAAAGCAGCCAAGCAGGCGGCCGCGAAGAAGTCGGCGTCCAAGAAGTCCGCCAAGAAATCAACGGCGAAGAAGGCGGCGTCCAAGAAGTCAACAGCGAAGCGGGCTGCCGCCAAGCGCGCGTCGGCCAAGCGCGCTCAGGCAAAACGAGCTCAGGCCAAGCGCGCTCAGGCCAAGCGCGCTCAGGCAAAGCGCGCTCAGGCAAAACGAGCCGCCATCGCGTTCAAGAAGGCCAAGGCACGGGCCACGAGTATCAAGGCTCCGAGAATGATTCAGGGCCGCATCTGCCCGACCCGGAATTTCTCCTACGGCGCCGGCTGGGGCGCTGATCGCGGACATCGGGAGCATGCCGGCATGGACATGGGTGGGAGGCGGGGCACGCCCTTGTTCGCCATTGAGTCCGGACGCATCGATCGCACCAAGCGACAGAGCAATGGCGCACTGCAAATCGTCATGAAGGGACGAAGCGGTGCCAAGTTCTACTACGGCCACATGCAGCACGTCTTCGTGCGGGGCGGGCAGAAGGTGGGTGCCGGCCAGGTCATCGGCACCATGGGTGACAGTGGCTCTCCCGGAGCCGTGCATCTTCACTTCGAGTTCTGGAAGAGTGGTCGGGAATCCGCAGCAGTGAACCCCGCAGACCTGCTGCGCACGATCTGCCGCGCGGCTCAGTAACCCAGGTCAGAAGCGATCTGAGCGGCCTGCACGATCACCGCGGCGCGCTGACTCGCAGTTCGCTTGAGCGGGCCCGCACCCAACTGGGATTTCGAGAGCTTCATTCCACCGTCATCCGTGATGAGCTCATGGTGCACATAGTTGGCCTGCACGACATTGGGTGCATCGAGATAGCCACCCAGCCAGCAGTGCAGGGCACTTGACTCGAGGAGATCCGCCCCGCGGACCACGTCAGTGACACCGAGATCTCGATCCTCGACCACCGTGACCAGGTGATAGGCCGGAAGTCCGTCCCGACGCCACAGGACGACATCGCCATGCGCCTGCGCAAGATCGATAGGCACCCCACCCATGTCGATCACTGTGCTCTCCGGGATGCGCAGCCGCAGCGAGGTGCGATCGGTCACGAGATCGAGTTCCGCGGTTCGGCACTCCCCCGCACAGCGCATTCCACCTGTGGCCTCCAGGACGGCGCGTGAGCAGGCGCACGCGAACACCTCGAGTCCCGAGCCGCTCAACAGGGCCAGCTGGGATCGGTAGTAGTCAGTGCGGGCTGACATCGTGAAGCCCTGGACGAAGTCCGCCCTGTCACGTGGCCCGTGAGTCCAGGGGATCTCCAGCCACTGGAGGGTCTCGAAGATGTCATCGATGTACTCAGGCCTCGACCTCGTGGAATCCATGTCATCAATGCGCAGGGCTGTCTGCGCACCCCAGCGGGAGGCGAGAGTCGAGATCAGCGAGAGGTTGACGGCGTTGCCGAAGTGCAGGTAGCCGCTGGGGGTTGGCGCAAGACGCGTGGTGCGTGCGGCGCTCATGACCAATTAGTGGCCAGCGTGCGCGTGCGCATCATGCGCAGCGTTGTCATCGGAATCCTTACGAATACCGAAGATGTAGATCGAGATCAGTGCCCACAGCAGCATGAAGGGAAGGAATCGCCAGGCAGGGGTATCGGGATTCATCGCAGCGAAGAGGATTTCCAGGATGACCGAGAACACGATGGCAGCAACGATGCCCGCGACGGGATGACTCTTCTCTTGATGCTCACTCACGTGGAGCTGAGGGGACTCGAACCCCTGACCCCCTGCATGCCATGCAGGTGCGCTACCAGCTGCGCCACAGCCCCGTATTGGGAAGCCAAAGCATACCTAGACGGCCTTTCGGGGTGAAATCGACCCCTGCACATCAGCACTCAGCGGTCGTTGCGATTTCCCTGGATTCGCACTAGCGGTCATCCCCGAGGGCAGGCTCGGGAAGCGTGCCGGCGTTGTATTCCTGTAGTCGCCACGGGGCGCCCTGGCCGCTGAGGTTCTCGACGAGAACGGACCACGAGCAGTTCGTCAGAACGCCGAGTGCACCCCAGGTCTGGTGCGGCAGTCCGAGCAGTCGACCGATCGCGGTGCGGGCGGCGCCACCATGGGTTGCTACCACCATGGTCTGCCCTGCCTCGAGACGCGCGAGGGCGTGCTTGACAGCTGCTTCCATGCGATCCGCTACCTCGATGCGAGTCTCGCCGTGACCACCTGGTCGCACGTCGGAGTAAGCCGACCATGAAGCGAGCTCAGGGCCGTACTGGCTCTCGAGCACATCGCGAGTCAGGCCCTCCCAGTCGCCGGCGAAGGTCTCCCGCAGTCGTTCATCCGTGGTCACGGCGAGGTCGACCTGCCGCGCCAGCGCATTCGCAGTCTGGTGAGCCCGAACCAGATCACTCGAGATGATGATCGATGGACTAAGCGTGGCCAGCATGGCTGCAGCTCGCTCGGCCTGGGCAAGACCGACGTCGTCGAGGGGAATATCGGTCTGTCCCTGGAAACGCATCTGCGCGTTCCACTCCGTGCGCCCATGGCGCCAGAAGACGAGTCGTCGGGGTGTTGTCATATCGTGAGTGAGTCAAATCATGGGTAAGTCAGGCGCGTGCACTGCGCGGACTGTTGACCTCTGCGGGCAGGGCAATGAGCGGGCAGTCCTTCCACAGTCGCTCGATGGCGTAATGAATGCGCTCCTCGGCAAGCTGCACGTGGATCACGATGTCGCCGTAGTCGAGCAGAACCCAGTGGTTTTCCTGCTCGCCCTCGCGACGCAACGTCTTCGCGCCGAGCTTGAGCAATGCCTCCTCGATCGCGTCCACGACGCCGGCGACCTGGCGGTCATTCGCCGCCGAGCACATGAGGAAGACGTCGGTGATCACGACATGCTCGCTGACATCGATCGCGATGATGTCCTCGGCAAGCTTCTCCGAGGCCGCCAGGGCGGCTGCAATCGCGAGCTGTACCGATTCAGGGCTTGCCGTCACGTGTCACCTTTTCGTTGATTCTGAGCCTGCAGCCTCTCACACCTAGGGCAGGAGCCCCTCATCTGCTCCAAGCCGCACGATCACGTCGACAGGAGAATCCGTGCTTGCCCGCACGGCCCACTCGGGCAGGCCGAGTGACTCGGCGATGGAGAAGCCGAGGTCACGGGAGCGCGGAACCGCAGCGTTCAGCAGCACGCGGCTGACCCGAAGCGGTGCCGCGGAGACTCCCCCGTCGATCACCGCGACTCCGGCGTCGGTGAGTTGGCGCCGCACCTTGAGGGCGTAGCCCGCGCTAGCGCCTGCGGCCTCCAGCACTACGCGGGGCAGTGGGGTCTGCCCGGTCGACAGGATGTCGGTGGGGAACATCTCCTCGAGAACTGCCTGCGCTCTCGACCGATCGACCACGACGGCATCCGTGGCGCCGGAGGTCACGACGGTGACAGGGAGGTCGCCCTTGAGCATGGTGCCGCTCAAGGCATCGAGCCGGATCTGCTCGAGCAGGGGCACGAGCTCGTCATTGGTGGCCGTGCTGCGTGCCAGGGAACCCAGGCTGGCCAGCAACTGACGCATCGCCTCGTCGTTCTCGGGCAGACCTCGCAAGGCCTGAGTAATCACGGCCTGGGCGCGTAGTTGGCGATCGGCCTCGCTATCGCCCGGCCGAAGCGACGTGGCGTAGTCGGCTGCCGTGACACCATCGAGGGTCACCGAGCCGAGCCCGAGATCGACGGTCACTCCGTTCACGGACTCCACGAGCCCGGCGAGGGCGAGTCGATCCAGTGTCAAGGTGGCATCGACTCGCACGAGCAGCGATGTCGAGATCCCGTTCTTCGCGGCGAGGGTGTCGGCGCTGCCCGGTGTGGCGGCGAGTGCCATCACCGCCGGCGTGGCAATCAGGAGTCCCGGCGGAAGCGAGAGTGCCGAGCCGGCATGCAGGTCGGGTTCGCCGCCGAGCAAGGCATTCACGACCGCCTGACCGGTGGAGTCCTTGAGCTGCAGCAGGAGAGTTCCTGAATTCACGGGCATCGCGGTCGCCGTGGGCGTGGGCTGCGGGGCGGGGACGGCCTGCTGTTCCGACGAGCGGGTGAGCAGGACACCGATGGCACCCGAGGCCGCGAACACCACCGCGATGACCAGGGCAATGGCTCCCCGGCGTCGTCCGCGCGATTGGGTCATGACTGCAGACTCGAGTAGAGCCCATGGTCGTAGATGTACTCCTCCACGGGTTCAGGCACCAAGCCCTCGAGTGAGGCACCTTCGGCGGCCAACTCGCGCACCCGAGTAGACGAGACGTCGACGGCGTCAATCTCAAGAGCGAGTATTCGCTCGGCGCCAGCGACGACCGGCCGGATAAAGTCGAAGCCCGGGCGCGTGACCGCGACGAAATGAGCCCGCTGCAGCAGTTCCTCCGGCGCCTTCCAGCGCGCGAGGCCGGAAATCGCATCTGCGCCGGCGATGAAGAACCAATCGAAGTCGTGCCCCGGGTACTCGACGGCGCAGCCTTCGGCTAGATCGTTCAATGTGTCGAGCGTGTAGGTGTCACCGCCGCGATCCACGTCGACGGTGACCAACGAGAAGTCAGGGAAGTCCTCGAGGGCGAGGTCGAGCATCGCAATTCGATCCGCTGCAGGAGCGAGTTCTCGGGCGTCCTTGTGCCAGGGTGATGCGACCGGCGAGAACAGGACCAGCTCGAGATCAAGGGCATCGGCAACCTGGCGGGCAGCGATCAGGTGGCCGTCATGAACCGGATCGAAGGTGCCGCCCATGATGCCCACGCGGTGAGCGGTCATGGTCCACCTCGGAAGTCAGGCCGACACCGGTGTGGCATCGACTCGGGAAAGGTCTAGCGCTCGACCTTGAGCATCACGGTGACGACGAGGAGCGCGACCAGGATGCCGAAACCGAAGAGTCAGATACCCCAGGCCGGAAGGCCGGAGTGCTCGACTGGAGCCTCTTCGGAGAGGCGGACGGCGGCGGCGATCACAGACATGTCGTTCCTTTCGCGGGCTTCTGGGAAGACTCTAGTCGGTGGCCTCAGCCTCGAACGTGACCATCGCCCGTGACCACGAAAGTCGTGGTGGTGAGCTCCGTGAGGCCCATGGGACCTCGGGCATGAAGCTTCTGGGTGGAGATCCCGATCTCGGCGCCGAAGCCGAACTCGCCACCATCGGTGAAGCGAGTCGAGGCGTTGATCATCACCGCTGCACTGTCGACACCTGCGACGAAGCGCTGCGCCGCAGACTGGCTGTCGGTGACGATCGCCTCGGTGTGACCGCTCGACCAGCGACGAATATGCGCGATGGCGTCATCGATCGAGTCGACGATGCCGGCGGCGATATCGAGTGAGTAATACTCCGCTGCCCAGTCCTCGTCGGTCACGGTCTCGATCACAATTCCGGTCCCCGTGGCGTGGAGCGCGAAGCGCTCGTCGGCGTGCACCGTGACACCGGCGTCCTTGAGCGCCGCGAGTGCTCTCGGCAGGAATGCCTCGGCGATATCGCGATGAACAAGGACTGTCTCGGCGGCATTGCAGACGCTCACCCGCTGTGCCTTGGAGTTGAGCAGGATGGCGATTGCCTTGTCGATGTCGGCATCCTTGTCGACATACACGTGACAGTTGCCGACGCCGGTCTCGATCACGGGCACGGTGGAGTTCTCGACGACGTTCGCGATCAGCGATGCACCACCGCGCGGGATCAATACGTCGACAAGTCCGCGGGCGGTCATCAGGTGGGTCACGGAGTCGTGGGTCTCTCCCGGCACCATCTGAATGGCGTCGGCAGGAAGCCCGACGGCGACGAGGGCGTCACGCATGACGTCGACCAGGATCGCATTGCTCGCCGCCGCGGAGGATGAACCGCGCAGAAGTGCCGCATTGCCGCTCTTGAGGCACAGACCCGCTGCATCGACAGTGACATTCGGACGGGCCTCGTAGATCATGCCGACCACGCCCATGGGCACGCGCACCTGCCGGATCTGGAGACCGTTGGGAAGCGTGTAACCCCGGATCACCTCGCCGACCGGGTCTGGAAGTGCAGCAACATCGCGCAACGCCTGTGCAATGTCGGCGATGCGCGGCGCCGTGAGAGTGAGGCGGTCGATGATCGCGTCAGAGGTTCCGTTCCCGCGAGCTCGCTCGATGTCGAGAGCGTTGGCCGCGACGATCTCGGGGGTACGGGCCACAAGTGCGTCAGCAAGTGCACGCAGTGCCGCGTCCTTCTCATTGCGGGTCAGCTGGCGCAGGGCAGCAGCGGCAACACGGCCGCGTCGAGCCACCTCGTGGACGGCCTCTCGATCGTTCAGGGTGCTCTCGGAGTTCATGGCCCAAGGCTAGACGACTAGAACGGGACCACTCGCCCCGCGGCCATCAGGCCCGGACGTTCGGCCACCCATTGCCCACGGCGGTGAAAGGTCTCGCGATCGATGACCTCGACGCCCACGACCTCCCACGCGGGCAGACCCGCGGAGTCGAGATGCTCATTCCACAGGTGGAGGGCCAGGCTGACGGCCGTTTCGGCATCATCGGCCTGCTCCCAGT
>JBPCSY010000264.1:0-11422 GCA_051006695.1 Candidatus Nanopelagicales bacterium | reverse complement strand
CATGCTGGTTCCTGCAGCCTCGGCCACTCCGAGCACGTCAGGATCCTGGGGATGGAACCAACTTCGGCTGAAGACCCTCGACTCCGCGCAGAAGGCTGTGCTCATCGACGCGCTTGTCGCGGCTCAGCCGGCGGCGAAGGCCGATGCGCGGCGTCAGGCCCTCGCCCTGCTCGTGACCTCGGGTGCCGTCACTCCGAGCCAGGCCGACTTGCTCGCAGTGGTCAACACTCGGTCGGCTATCAACGCTCTCGTCGCTTCTGGAGATTTCACCAAGGCCCGAGCGGCAGCGGTCACCCAAGTCATCAACGGCTACTCCCGCACCCAGGCTCGATACTCCGCTGCGAAATTCGCACTCGAATTGCTGACCTCGACCGGCGTGCTCAATCACGTGCAGGCCGAAGAGGTACGTGCGCAGCTCGTGAACATTCACTGACGTGATGTGCACGCCTCCTCGGGGCAGCACGGGACAAGTCGCGTCCGACAGGGTGCTGGTCGAGTCTCAGGCGGATCTGTCTCGGATCAATCCGCTCGGGGTGAATCCGCGCGCGTAATACCGCTGCAGGGAGAAGAACACGATCAGCGGAACGATCATCGCCACGAATGCGGCCGCGGTAAGGAGGTGCTGGTTCTCTCCGAATCCGCCCTTGAGGTAGCCGAGGTAGGCCGTGATGGGGGCGACGCCCGCGCTACCACCGACGAAGGTAAGCGCGACGAGCAGGTCGTTCCATACCCAGAGGAACTGGAAGATCGTGACGGTAGCAAGTGCAGGAAGCATCAGGGGCAGATATAGGCGCCGATAGATGAGCGGGTGACTTGCACCATCAATCTGTGCCGCCTGGAAGATCTCCCGCGGCATTCGCCCGCCGAAGCTGTAGATCAGGAAGATCGCGAGCGGGAGTGCGAACATTGTGTGCGCTATCCACAGAGTGGTGAAGTTGCCGGCAATCAACGAACGCCCTGTCTCCGGATCTGCGAGATGAGGGAAGATCGGTATCGGCCCGATGGACAAGCCCTTGCTGAACATCTCCAGCAGGGGAAGTAGTGCCATCTGGATGGGCACGACCTGTAGGCCGACAATCACCATGAGCAGGGCGGTTGAGCCTCGAAAGGGCAACCAGGTAATCGCGTAAGCCGCCATGGAGCCGAAGAGCACGGTGAAGAACGTCGCGGGAATCGCGATGGCAAACGAGTTGAAGACATACGGGGTGATTCCCTCGGGCAGGACACCTCCGCCGGTCAGGACAGCCTGGTAGTTCTCGAGAGTGAAGTTCGGATGCGCGAATGCTGTCCACCAGCCCGAGTCGAAGACATCCCATCGCGGGCGAAGTGAGGTTGTGAACAGCCCGAAAGTAGGAATTGTCCAGAGAACCGTGATCGCGACGACGACCACGGTGGCCATGGGATGGCGATTCCGGATCACGTCGAAAGGCTATGCCACGGTGATTGGTGCCGAGCGATTTAGCGTCAACTCAGTCACACGTGCGCGAGACCGCATGAGCTGGCCATTCAGCAAGCGAGTATGTCCAATTCAGACATCGTGACGTCGTCGAGTTCAACGAGGGCAGCCGCGCAGTTCTCCTCGAGATGCGCGATCGACCCGGTTCCGGGAATCGGCAGCATGACCGGCGAGTGCCGCAGCAGCCAGGCAAGTGCAACCTGCCCCGGGGTGGCTCCGAGACGAGCAGCGATCGCGGAGAGCGGGCTGTTGGCCGCCACCAGCTCTCGGCCTCCCAGCGGGAACCACGGGATGAAGCCGATGCCGTTTGCCTCGCTGTACTGCAGCAGCTCCTCGCTGCTGCGCGCTCCGACGTTGTAGTGGTTCTGCACGCTGACGACATCGAAGTACTCACTGGCAGCGCGGACGTCGTCGACCGACACCTCGGAGAGGCCGACGTGGCGAATCAGACCCTCTCGCTGCAGCTCTGCGATCTCTCCGAACTGCTCGGCCATCGGCACGTGCGGGTCGATGCGATGCAGTTGCCAGAGATCAATGCGCTCGACGCCGAGTCGACGCAGGGACATCTGCACGCACTGGCGCAGATAGGCCGGACGACCGACGGGCTCCCAGGCGTCCGGACCTTGTCGCGTCAGGCCGCCCTTGGTCGCGATGATGACGTCGTCATACGGATATAACGCCTCGCGAATGAGGTTCTCGCTGACGTCCGGTCCGTAAGCGTCGGCCGTGTCGATGAAGTCGACACCGAGCTCGACTGACCGACGGAGCACCGCGATCGCCGTGTCGTGATCCTGCGGATCCCCCCAGATGCCGGCGCCTGTGATGCGCATGGCGCCGAATCCGAGCCGGCGAACCGTGAGCGGATCGGATCCCTTCGCGCCGAGGGTGAAGGTACCGCTGGACAGGATTGGCTGAACGGTCTCGGTCATGACGCTATTTAAGCCTGAGTTGAAGTCGACCGTGAGGTCCGCCGCCTCACCACCCCGATGCCGATCGAACCCACCTGACCCGTGGATTCCTCGGCATCGTCGATGGGTCGCGCGTGGTGCAGAGGGCGGTATCCTCATCATCTTCGCAACCACCCTCGCAATCGGCTACTCCAGTTGGTCGACGCGTCGAGGTGAGGCGAGCGATGTCGATCACGAGACGCAAGGGAGCACGACATGAAGGCTTGGCAGTTCACCGCGACCCATCAGCCCCTCGTCCGCGTCGACATTCCCGAGCCAGTCGCCGGCCCTGGTGAGGTGGTCATTGACATTCACGCGGCAGGCCTGTGCCATTCCGATGTCGGTGCGATGACCGATGAGGCCTGGATCGACTACATCAATCCGAAGCCGATGGTGATCGGGCATGAGATTGCCGGAGTCGTGAGCGCAGTCGGCGAGGGTGTGAGCGATGTTCGAATCGGTGACCGGGTAGGCGTGTGCCCGAGCAACGGTCACGGTGCGCCTGGTTACGTCCGTAATGGCGGCTTCACAGAGAAGCACGTGTGCCTCGCCGATGACGTTGTTCTGATGCCTGATGGGTTGAGCTTCGGCCTCGCGGCCCTCGGCACTGACGCCGGCATGACCTCGTATCACGCGATGGTCACGCGCGGCGAGGCAAAGGCGGGCATGAAGGTCGGTGTCATCGGCCTGGGCGGTCTCGGTCAGATCGGCGCGCGCGTTGCTGTCGTGCTCGGATGCGAGGTGCATGTTGCAGAGGTCAACGAGGCCGTGTGGCCGATGGCGCGCGAGATTGGTGCGAGCTCTGTCGTGAAGGATGTTCTCGAATGGAAGGATCAGGGCTTCGACCTGATCGTCGACTACGCCGGCTACGGCACCACCACAGCCAACGCGATCAAGGCACTGCGCAAGCAGGGCCGTGTGGTGCTGGTGGGCATGGCACGCATGGAGATTCCGCTGCAGACCATGGACATGATTCACAAGCAGGCTGAGATCAGAGGTTCCTCGGGCGGCACTAAGAAGGACATTGCCGAGGTATACGAGCTTCTCGCCTCAGGCGAGGTGGCACCGGTCGTGACCCCGATCGGGTTCGATGACATTCCCGCGGGCCTCGATGATCTTCAGCATCACCGAATGACTGGTCGTCTCGTCGCCATTATTCGTTCATAGCTCGCCCCATCACTGCGCTGACTGCGCATCGCACCCGCCTGCCTGCCAGACTTATTAGGCGAATCAGGGAGGTACTTCATTGAAGTGGCCCCGAGATGATTCGAACATCCGACACAAGGTTTAGGAAACCTCTGCTCTATCCCCTGAGCTACGGGGCCGGGGGCTCATATTCTGCCCTAATGCGAGGAAGTCGCCTGAGCCTGGCCGCTCGTGGGCTCCATGGCTGCGATCTTCTCGTAGAACGCCTCTTCCTTGGCCTTGCCGGGGAAGCGGACGAGTACGAGCACGAGGCCGATGAGGGTCATGGCAAGGGCCACGACGATCGCGACGCTCTTGCCATCGGTAAAGGCCTGTGATGCCGCCGAGAGGATGTCGGTGGAGTACTGCGGGTATTGCTGCGCGACATCGGCGGCACTGGTGAATGAACCGGTCAGCTGATCAGCGACCTGGTCGGTGACCTTGGCGGATTCGTCTGAGGGCGCGGCCGAGATCGAGGCCAGCATGTGACTGGCGTAGGCGGCGGCGAGCAGGCCGCCCATGAGTGCCTGCAGGATCGCGCCGCCGAAGTCACGTGTGAGGTCGAGGAATGACGAGCCCATGCCACCTCGGCTTGGCGGCACAGATGACATGAGCGCACGGGACGCGGAGGTCGAGGCGAGGCCGACGCCCAGGCCCATGAAGGTGTAGGCCGCGAGAATCCATCCGAGCTGCGCCTGATCCGTCCAGGTGATGAGCATCAGAGTGAAGGCCAGCGCAACGGAACCAAGGCCGAGCATGAACGTGAATCGCGAGCCCTGGCCGCTGAGAAGCTTTCCGCCCAAGGCGCCACCTAGTGCCGTGAAGATCGCAGCGGGGAGCACCACCTCAGCCGCCTGGAAGGTGGTGTAGCCGAGCACGTTCTGGGTGAACTGCTGGCCGATGAACATCGCGCCGATGAGCGAACCAAAGGTGATCGCGCCGGCGACGAAAGCCACCCAGAAGGTGCGTGCCTTGGCGAGCGGGATCGAGATAAGTGGCCGAGGTGCCCTGGTCTGGCGCCAGAAAAAGAGAGCGAGTGCGATGAGCGCGCTGAACAAGAGCGCGAACCAACTCGGGGTGAAGCCCTTGTCGGCAATCTCGATGCTGAGCACGAGTCCGCCAACGCCAAGCACCGAGAGGATGCCGCCCAGGTGATCGACACGGAATTTCTCCTCGCTGGCGTGCCAGGGGAGAACGATCAATCCGACGATGAGGGCGATGATGTCGAGCGGCAAGGTGATGAGGAAGACCGAACCCCACCAGTAGCTCTCGAGGAGCCAGCCGCCGATGAGCGGGCCAAGAGCCGCGCCGCCGCCGCCGATGCCCGACCACAGGGCAATCGCGCCGACCTTGGCCTTGTTCTTGTAGAGCGCGTTGATCAGCGACAAGGTGGTCGGGAAGAGCAGCGCGGCAGCGATGCCGCCGAGGAAGCGTGCGATGGTCAGCATCTCGGCATTGGGAGCCCAGGCCGCGAGGAGTGCCGTGGGGATGGTCAGGAACCCGCCGAGGACGAAGAGCAGCTTGCGACCGTAGCGATCGCCGATGGTGCCGAGGTAGAGAACGGTCGAGGCAAGGCCGAGGGCGAAGGCATTCGCAATGCCGGTCAGCTGATCCTGCGACGCATTCAGGTCGTGCCCGATCGTGGGCAGCGCCACATTCGCGATGCTCAGGTTGATATTCGCGACTATGGCGCCCATGACGAGAGCGAGAAGGACAAAGGCGCTGCGCGGCGGGCGATCTCCCGAATTCATGGGGCCAGGCTAGCCTTGCGGGCGTGACTGATGAGGATGCCGTCCTGGCCGCATGTGCTGCCGTACTTGCCGATGGCGATGTCGTCACCGACCCTGATCGACTCCCCACGTATAAGCAGGATCGCTCAACCGGCTCCGAGGTGGGCGAACCATTCGCGGTGGTCTTCCCGCGCACGACCGAGCAGGTCTCTGAGGTCATGAAGGCCGCGCATAAGTACCGCGTCCCGGTGGTGCCGCGCGGCGCGGGCTCCGGTCTTTCCGGCGGATCGAATGCCATCGACGGCTCGCTCATCGTGTGCGTGGAGAAGATGAACTCCGTTCTCGATGTCGATGTCTCCAACGGCTACGTCGAGACTCAGCCCGGCATCTTCAATACCGACCTGCGCGAGCACGTGGCGGGCCACGGGCTCTGGTACGCGCCAGACCCGGCAAGTAAGGACTTCTGCTCCATCGGCGGAAACGTCAACACCAATGCCGGCGGCCTGTGCTGCGTGAAGTACGGCGTCACGCGCGATGCGGTGCTCGGCCTGGAGGTCGTTCTCGCCGATGGTCGCATCACGCGGCTCGGGCGCAAGACCGTCAAGGGCGTGGCGGGCTACGACCTCGCCGGGCTGATGGTCGGCAGCGAGGGCACGCTCGGCATCGTGACTATGGCGCGGCTCAAGCTGCGGCCATTGCCGCCGCCTGCGACCACGGCTGTCGCCGTGTTCCCCGACATTGCATCAGCCGGTCGTGCAGTCGAGGCGATCATGACGAAGATGACGCCGAGCATGCTCGAGCTGATGGATCGCACCACGATTCAGGCAGTCGAGACCTGGCGTCCGATGGGTCTTGATACCTCGGCCGAAGCCCTTCTCATCGCGCAGAGTGATGCTCCCGGTGATGCAGGCATTGCCGAGGCCGACCTGCTGCTCGAGCTGTGCGAGCGTGCCGGCGCGGTCGAGGTGTACCGCTCCGAGGATCCCGAGCAGGCTGAGATGCTGCTCGGAGCCCGCCGGATGGCGATCCCGGCGCTCGAATCTCTAGGTGACTGGCTGCTCGATGACATCGCCGTGCCGCGTTCTCAGCTCGCGAGAGCGATGACCATGATCGCGGAGCTCGCCATGAAGAATGACGTGATGATTGCGACCTTCGGGCACGCAGGCGACGGAAACCTGCACCCCACGATTGTCATTCCCCGTGGTGACGAGGCGGCTGCCGCTCGGGCCATGACTGCCTTCAACGAGATTCTCGATGTGGCCCTGGCGTGCGGTGGCACGATCACCGGCGAGCACGGAGTCGGCACCCTCAAGCGCACGTACTTGGCTCAGGAACTCGACTCCGTGGCGATCGATCTGCATTCACGAATCAAGGCAGCGTGGGATCCGGAGAACATCCTCAACCCCGGCAAGGCCCTGCCGCGCTGGTAGCCGCGTGTAGTTCATGACATGCGAAGGGTCCGAGAGCGACTGCTCTCGGACCCTTCGACGTTTGCTCGAGTTACTTCACCGCAGATGCGGGGATGTAGCGCAGATACGGCTTGAGCTCCTCGACGGCACCGAACTTCTCGATAGCGTCCGCGGTGGAGACGGTTGGGGCGACGATGATCTTCTCGCCGACCTTCCAGTTCGCCGGGGTGGCGACGGTCGACTTGTCAGTGAGCTGCAGTGCGTCGATGACGCGCAGGATCTCGTCGAAGTTGCGGCCGACCGACTTCGGGTAGGTCAGGGTGAGGCGCACCTTGTTGGCCGGGTCGATGATGAAGACCGAGCGGACGGTGGAGGTGTCGCCGGCGTTCGGGTGAAGCATGTCGTAGGCATTCGACACTGCGCGATCGGGATCAGCGATGATCGGGAAGTTCAGTGCATTGCCTGTGACCTCGCCGATGTCGCCCGCCCAGGCCTTGTGATCCTCGACTGAGTCAACCGAGACCGCGATGGCCTTGACGTTGCGCTTGTCGAACTCTGCCTTCAGGCCGGCGGTCGCGCCAAGCTCGGTGGTGCAGACGGGGGTGAAATCAGCGGGGTGGCTGAAGAAGACTGCCCAGGCGCCGTTCTTCCAGTCATGGAAGGTGATGGTGCCGTCGGTGGTCTCTGCCGTGAAGTTGGGGGCCTCGTCGCCAAGTCGGATGCTCATGGTGTCTCTCCTTCAGTGGTGGTGCGGGATAGGGATAAGTCGTGGATGTGTCGACCCAGGTGGGCAGCACTCAGAAGATTTCTTCCTTCCACATCGTCTCTGGCATTAGCACCCCGAAGGGTTGCTGCGACGTCAAAGAGCCAGATCTCTCAGTCGCTCTGGATGTTGGGAGGAACGTATCAGTCGAAATCGAGGGATGAGAAATCCAGATTTTCCACTTGCGAATCGTCTGCAGTAAGGCTGTGTGCGAGCGAGGTCAACGAACTGGAGAGCGATATTCGGTTGAGCTGGAATGCCTTGCGGTTGCTCAGGATTCCCAGCCGGCGGCGCCTGCGGTGGACGGAGGAGCCGAGTCTGCGTAGACGTCAGTGCGAGCCTCGATCGCCGAGACCAAGTACGGCGGGATACTCATCTTGCCGACGAGGAGCTCCGGCGTAATCCAGCGATGCTGGCCCGACAGATTCTCGGACAGTGCATGAATGGACTCGACCGTGAGCCTTGAGTTCAGGTCGTCCGACGAAGCGATGATGAATCCGAGGTCGCGGCCATAGCAGGGTGCGTCAACTGCATAGGGAATGACTGAGGGGAAGACTTCGCGGATAGTCCGGATGACCTTCGCGTGCAGGGCGATCTCAACAGGGGAGGCCGGGCCGGCCTGCACGGCTAGCACGCCATGGGGGCGAAGGATCCGCTTGAGCTGGGTGAAGTACTCAACCGTGAAGCAGAAGGTCGACGGCCCGTTCTCCACGGGATCTGTCATGTCGGAGACGATGACGTCGAAGGAGTCGTCCGGAAGTGCTGCAAGATACGCGACCGCATCACCGTGAATCAGCGTCACGCGCGGATCATCGAATGAGCCGAGATGATGATTCGGCAGGTGCTCACGGCAGGCCGCCACGACCTCTGCATCGATATCGACCATCGTGATGGACTCCACGCTCCGCCAGCGAAGTGCCTCGCGCAGGCAAGCACCCTCGCCGCCGCCGAGAATCAGCACATTGCGCACGGGCGCGGAGTCGGCCGCCGCGTAGCAGGCCGGGTGCACGATGCCCTCGTGATAGATGAACTCGTCGGCCTCAGTGCTCTGCACAACACCGTCGAGCACCAGCATTCGTCCCCAGGCCTCGCTCCGGCCGATGAGGTAATCCTGATACTTCGATGCGCCCTGCACGTAGACCTCGGTGAGGTCATGCTCGTAGCGGTCAGCCGGAGTGATGAACTCGGCGAAGCTGAAGGCCGGTTCGTCACCGCCGCCGGGAATCGTACGAGGAACAACTGCGCGCCGCACTACTGATGGGCCGAGACCGGCGATCACGTGCTCGATGAGCTGCACCGGGTCAGGGTCGCCGCAGGTATAGGCGTCGATCGTGGCACCTCCCCATTCGGGCCAGGTGTGAATCGAGACATGTGATTCAGAGAGCACGACGACGGCGGTCACGCCCTGAGGCTCGAAGGCATGCGAGTGCCTGGTGAGCACCGTGGCACCCACGGATACCGAGGCGTCCACCAGTAGCTGCTCGAGCCCTGCCGCATCGTTCAGCAGAGGAGAAGTGGAACCGCTGATATCAGCGAGGGCGTGGTTTCCCACGGAACGCAGTGACATGAGGCGAGACGCTATCAACACCGCATGAACGACATATGACCGACAGGTATGCATGTGACGTGGGTCCATGCGCTCGGTTGGTGATCAGCTCAGCCGTTACTCATGGCCCCGTTGAGCGAGTGCAGCTGCTGCAGCAGCCGGTTCCGAAGCGGCGCGGCTGTATCCATCACCTCACGTTGCCGCGTCGCGTAGGTGAGTCGGCCCTCGGGAGTCTCGACCATGATCGGCTCCAGGCCGAATTGCGAGACGTCATAGGGGGACGCCTGCATGTCGAGCGTGCGTGCAGCACGGGCGAGCGAGAAGCAGTCGGCCACTAGTTCGCTGCTCACATATGGGCTGAACCACATCGCGTATTTGTACAGATCCATATTCGCGTGCAGGCAGCCCGGTTGATCGAGTTCCGGCTGGGTGGCTCGCGTGGGCTCGATCGGGTTCAGCGGCATCGCGGCTGGCGTGAAGAAGCGATACGCATCTATATGCGTGCAGCGAAGCCCGACATCGTGAACTGTCTCGGTGATCTCGTCGGGGGAGAGTCGTAGCGGGAATGCTGAATGACGGATGTCGCTCTGCTCGAGTCCGTAGACCATGGCCCATTCGTGCAGGCCGAAGCATCCGGTGTTTGCCGGTCGAGTTTTCATGCCGTCGAGCAGGCCAATGGCGAGCGCAAGCCTGGATCGTCGATCGGAGGTGGCGGTGAGCCACCTGAGGCTCGTCGTGACGCCCTCGTCGGTGGTGGAGTACTGCGGGAACTCGAGATACTCGCGTGCGTCTCCCTCGAGTGCCGTGCCATGACCGGGGTGCCAGGCCAGCAGCTTGCCCACCGAGTACGGGTAGTACTCGAAGAGGAAGTCATCAGTGGGGTGCTTCCCACCGCTCTTCCTGCGTTCCTGACGGGGTTCGACCCAGGGGCGCACACGTGCTTCGTGCTGCGCGCGGCGGGCACGCCATTCGCTTTCACTGAGAACGGTGTCCACCATGGACAGGGCAGGGGCCATGACAGGACGCTATGACACCCGACCGGGAAAGGTCTGCCCTACCCTGGGCCCGTGACGAAACTCCCGGGCAACGCCCTCTGGCACGGCTTTGCCGACATGAATGCGGTGGCCGAGCACGACTTCGTGCTGGCCACGGGCGACGGCTGCTACGTGGTCGATGAAGCCGGCAAGCGTTACCTTGATTCAACCGCGGCTTTGTGGTTCTGCAATATCGGTCATGGTCGACGCGAGCTGGCCGAGGCCGCCGCGAAGCAGATGAGCGATCTCGCCGCGTACTCCAGTTTCGGTGACTACGCCACGCGCCCGTTGATTGATCTGGCCGACCGCATCTCCGCACTCGCGCCGGCCGAGGACACCAAGGTCTTCTTCACCTCAGGTGGCAGTGACTCTGTCGACACGGCGGTGAAGATGAGTCGACGCTATTGGGTTCTTACTGGCCAGCCGAGCAAGCAGATGATCATCACGCGTGATCGCTCGTATCACGGCATGCACATGGCGGGCACGTCCATTGCGGGCATCCCCGGCAATCGCGAGGGCTATGGCCCCCTGTTCACCGAGGTACGAAACGTCGCCTGGGATGACGCCGAGGATCTCGCACGGGCCATTGATGAGGTCGGAGCCGAGAATGTTGCCGCCTTCCTCTGCGAGCCGATCATCGGTGCCGGCGGCGTTTATGTCGCACCCGAGGGTTACCTCACGCGCGTGCGAGAGATCTGCAGAGAGCGCGGAGTGCACTTCATCGCCGATGAGGTCATCTGTGGATTCGGGCGTACCGGCGAGATGTTCGCCTCGGGACGATGGAATCTTGATCCCGACATGCTTCTCGTGGCGAAGGGTATGACGTCGGGCTACCTGCCGATGGGCGCGGTACTTGCTGCCGGCCGTATTGCCTAGCCCTTCTGGGCGGCACCCGGGCAGATGTGGCGCCACGGTTACACCTACTCCGGCCATGCCGCGGCTGCCGCAGTGGCGCACGCGAATCTCGACATTCTCGAAGGCGAGAAGCTGGTTCAGGCGGTTGCGGACAAGCAGATGATGCTCAATGCGAGCCTGGCGCCGCTGCGTGATCACTCTTACGTGATCGACGTGCGCGCAGGAGTGGGGCTGCTCGGTGCCGTGCAACTCGACCCGGCACTGATTGCTGCTGATCCCACGATCGGTGCACGACTGGTGCGCGCCGTGCGCGAGAAGGGCGTGCTGACTCGGCTGCTGGCCGACGGCGGCCTGCAGGTGTCGCCGCCGTTCACCATCACTCGTGAGGATCTGCGCCTTCTCGTGAATGCGGTCGACGAATCCCTGAGTGAGCTCGGCTCGCAGCGCGTCGCTCGCTCGGGGTCGAATGTCGAGTTGCTCCCTGAACAGACCCGCGA
>JBPCSY010000263.1:0-3987 GCA_051006695.1 Candidatus Nanopelagicales bacterium | reverse complement strand
CGCGTGTACCTACCCCTCGACGATCTCGCCGAGTTCGGCGTGACACGTGCTGATCTCGAGAAGCGGGTGGCCACACCGGCGATCAAGGCAGCCCTCGCCGCGCAGATCGCGCGCGTGAAGGAGCTCGAGGAGCGCTCACGCTCGGGCATCGCACTGCTGCATCCGTCCTCCCGTGATTGCATCGAGGCCGCGCGCATCCTTTACTGCGGCATCGTCGACGAGGTCGTCAATCAGGACTATGAAGTATTCAGCACCCGGGCCACGGTGCCGCTGCACCGACGGCTTGCTGTCGCCTTGCCGGCCTGGCGCCGGGCACGCAAGGCCAGGCGCGAGTTCGGACCGGGCCACGTGCAGGGCATCAGCCCCGGCGATACCACCGAGGCGGCCCGGCCGTAGGAGTGCGCTGCACTCCCCTGCGCCCCCAGAAGATCCACAGCGACAGCGACATCAGGACGATCGCGAATCCGAAGAGAAGATCCTCGACCGGCGCGAACGCCAGGCGACCATCGCCGATGAACGGCGGCGGGCCCTCGGCCGGTGAACTGCTGCCGATGATCGCGGCATCGTCGTATTTCACGATGCCGAACCCGGTGAACATGCCATTGGTGATGAGCTGGAAGAACACGATGATGGCGTAGGAAACCCAGAACACCTTGCGCGTGACGAGCCTGGTGCGCAGGATCCACAGGTCGAGGATCAGCATGAGAATCACGGAGATGATGCCGAGCTGGGTGTAGGTCACGACTGCTCCTCGTCACCGGCAGGCCAGCCCTTGACCGATCGCACGGCCTCCAGGGTCAGGATCGAGGCGAGCGGGATCACGATGAAGAACAGCACCTCGTCGAGCGGCACGGCAGGTGGGATGAAAATGCCGAGAATGCGGTTCTGGTCGAAGGACCAGTGATCGGCAGCAACCGCATAGGCGTCCCAGAGGAAGAACACGATCACCACGGGAGCGATGGACAGCAGCAGCCGCTTCCATCTGCGAAGTACGCGCGTGCGCAGCATGATCTCGAGCCATCCCGAGCCGATGAGCACGAAGCCCAGGACGGCGACATACGACAGGCGGCTCACAGCCCAAGTATGGTCGTAGTCCGGCTGTGGGACGACGGGAGAGACCATGCGGCTCGTGGGGCTGATCGGTGCCGAGTGCACCGGCAAGAGCTCGGTCGCCGCCGCTCTGACCTGCGATCTCGAGGCGATCCACGTGCCTGAGGCACTGCGCACCTTCGTCGAGACTCGGGGCCGAGTGCCGGATGCCGAGGATCAGGCGGGCATCCTCAGCGAGCAGCGCGCGAGCGCCCTGATGGCCGGGCTCGATCACCCGAGTGCGTTGATCGTGAACGATCCGCTGCCCCTGATGACGGCGATCTACTCGATCGCCTACTTCGATGACTCCAGCCTGCTCGCCGATGCACTGGAGGATGCACGCACGTACGACCTCATCTGGTGGTGCCGGCCCGATCTGCCCTGGACTCCCGACGGCAACCAGCGCGATGGGGAGGAACGCCGCAGCCAGGTCGACGCACTGATCGCGCAGATCGTGCGCGAAGCCGGGCTTCCCGCGATCGAACTTCGCGGCAGCATCGAGAACCGCGAACGTGAGGCGATCGACAGCCTGCAGGGGCGTGTGACTCCAGAGTAGGCGTGTTCCCCACACCTAGACTCACGTGCGTGGAGACCCCTGCGCGCGGAAGCCTTGTCGGCACCGTTGTCGACGGTCGATACGAAGTCCGTGCCCTCCTCGCCCGCGGCGGCATGGCCACTGTCTACGAGGCAGTCGATCTGCGCCTCGATCGCGTGGTGGCCCTCAAGGTCATGCATGCCCACCTGGCCGATGATCCCGACTTCGTCAGCCGCTTCGAGCGCGAGGCAAAGTCTGCCGCGCGCCTGACCCACCCGCACGTGGTCGGCGTCTACGACCAGGGCAAGGCTGATGGTCACGTGTACTTGGCAATGGAATACGTGCCCGGCCGCACCCTGCGTGATGTGATGAAGCAGTTCGGCCCGCTCACCCCCGAGCAATCACTCGTGCTGCTCGATCCGATCCTCGAGGCACTCGAGGCCGCACACGATGCTGGCTTCGTCCATCGCGACATCAAGCCCGAGAACGTACTGATCTCCGATGACGGTCGCGTGAAGGTCGCCGACTTCGGCCTGGCGCGCGCCGTCGAGACCAGCAACGCGAGTGCCACGCAGGGCATGATCATCGGCACGGTCGCGTATCTCTCCCCCGAGCAGGTTGAGCGCGGCGACGCCGATGGCCGCTCAGATGTCTACGCCGCGGGCATCCTGCTGTTCGAGATGATTACCGGCCAGGTGCCGCATGCCGGTGACAGTCCGCTCTCTGTCGCCTACAAGCACGTGAACTCCGATGTGCCCGCACCCTCGACAGTGACTGCTTCTATTCCCGCTGACGTCGATGCGCTCGTTATCACCGCCACCCGCCGTGACCCCGAGCAGCGCTATCAGGATGCCGCTGACTTCCTCGCTGACGTGCGCCGAGTTCGCGCGGTCCTCCCCCGCCCGAGACCCTTCACCGATTCACGCGACACCCTCGTCGTCGATGCCTCCATGACTCAGCGCATTGCCGCAGGCGCACGGCCGCCGCAGCGGCAGGTCGAGGTCACTGAGCCGCGCCGATCGCATAAGGGTCGCTGGATCGCACTGATCATCGCCATCGCTGTCGTGCTCGCCGCCCTCGGCGGTTGGCTCGTCGCCGGCAGCATCCTCGCACCCAAGGTGCCGGTGCCGTCCATCGTTGGCCAGACGCAGACGGAGGCCTCGGCCACCCTTACTGCAGCAGGCCTCACCCTGGCGGTCAGCGAGCAGCAGTTCAGTGAGAGCGCGCCCAAGGACACCGTGATCAGCTCTGATCCCGAGCCCGGGGGCCAGGTGGCCGAGGGCGGCACGGTCGACGCCGTGATCTCCAAGGGCCCCGAGCGCTACGCCGTACCTGATGTCACGGGGATGACACCGGATGCGGCCGCAGCCGCGATCACCGGGGCGAAACTCGTCGCCGGCGCTCAGACTGAGGCATTCGATGACACTGTCGACGTGGGCTCCGTTGCCGGTACCGACCCGAAGGCAGGTGCGTCGGTCAAGCCCGGAACATCGGTCAGCATCATGATCTCCAAGGGCCCCAAGCCCGTTCCGGTTCCTGAGGTTGACGGCAAGAGGTCAGCGGCCGCGCAGGCGGCTCTCACCGACCTCGGCCTGATTCCGGTGGTCACCGAGAAGTACTCGGAGAAGGTTCCCGACGGTCAGGTCATCAAGGTGACTCCGAAGCCCGGAACAGTCGTGAATTCCGGCACTGAGGTCGAGCTCGTTGTCTCCAAGGGACCGCCGCCGGTCGAGGTACCCCGCCTGATCGATATGCGAAAGTCGCAAGCCATCGCGATCCTCAAGAAGCTGGGCCTCGTGCCGAAGGTCATCGCGGCCGGCTTCACGCCGCTCAATCGGGTGTTCAGCCAGGATCCGCCGGCCGGAACCGAGATTCCCAAGGGCAGCGTCGTCACGATTCGCATCGTCTAGTTCGGTAGCGGCACGACTAGCACTAGTCGACTTCGAAGCCCTCGTGCCTGAGCAGTGCACGCTTGAGATCGAGCCCATAGGCGTACCCGCCGAGGTTACTGCTTGCCACGATCCGGTGACACGGCACGAAGAGCATCACCGAGTTGAGTGCGCATGCCGTTCCCGCAGCTCGAGCGGCTCGCGGATTGCCCGCACGTGAGGCGAGATCTCCATAGGTGAGCACCTCCCCTGCCGGGATGGTGCGCATGGCCTGCCAGGCGCGCATTCGGAAGTCAGGGCCGTGCTGCACCACAGGCGCCTCGTCGAGTGCCGCGCTGTCACCGTCGTTGTAGCGCTGCATGATGTCAGCGAGCCACGGAATACGACTCCCGCCGACGCGCTGATCACTATGTCGAGCCGAGATGATCGCGTCATCGTCGACCACGACTTCCATCACACCGTGCGGGATTGAAT